>JBEAZL010000078.1:0-3031 GCA_041170085.1 Bacteroidota bacterium | reverse complement strand
AGTGCTTCATTTCCCAAACACGAGCCCATGGCACGAATGAAAAAAGACTGATCATAAACAGATGCAGAGCTGGATTCAATTTCAGATTTGATTTGAGTCAGAGCCTCTTCACGAGCCACTTTCGCAAGAATACGAAGTGCAGCCGCACGCACGGGTACACCAGCTGTTTTGCACAGTTCGACAAGCCTGGTTGCCTGTTCATGGGGCAGTCCGGCACTGAGACCTTCGACACATATTTGCGCCAGATGAGGCTCAGTTGAAGAGATAATGGGCTGCAAATCATCGACAACAATATTTTCGCAACGACCCAGATTCATCGCGGCAGAAATTCTGACCCGCGGATCTTCACTATCTGATATGGCCCTGCTCAGCAATACTTTTCTTGCATCATCATCTCCTATGGCTCCGATCATGTTCATGATGGCGATTCTCACTTCTGCAGCTTTCTCAGCTGGAAGCCAATTCATGATATAATCCTTGTTATTGGCAAACCATACCGGCGCTCTGTGGCGGATCATGGCGTTGGCGAGATAGAGTTTGGATTCACCGACGGCATATTGAAGAATGTATGGCATCCGGTTCATGAGATCCGGATCTGTCATGCCCTGATAATTGAGCCAGTACATCGCCTTTCCGTACCCCATGAGGTCAGCTTCAGTTCTGACTTTGATAGAATCTAAAAACATGAATACAGAAGGTGAAACAACATTTCTGGAAATTGAATATCCAGGCAGGCTGAATGGCACCATGGCCCGTTTGCCAATAGCTTCGAACAGATTTGTTCGGGTAGTATTATCTGTCTCAAGCAAGAGTGCTGAGATCAGTGAATCAGGAGAGACGCCTGGTGTTTGTCCAAGAGCGTAGGCTGCTGCAGCGCGGACGATGAGGTCATTATCGCGCAGAAGCCTGAGCAGGGGCTGAATTGCCGCCGAGTCCTGAACACTGGCACAGGCCAGAGCTGCTTCGTAGCGCAGGCGGGCTGATGAGTCGCCCAGAAAAACGATCAGGCTATCCCCTTCCCTTCTGTCGGCCAGATCACAAATGCGGACTATAGCCGGATCCTGAAATTTATTGGCTTCGCGGCTTTTATTATTTCCTCCGCAGGCAGCCAGAATCAGGCAGGCTGCAACAATGAAAATGTTATTGCGATTCATGTTTCAATAGGGATAGTTGTGATTGGTCAGATTCAGGCTTTTGGGCGGACCATGAGATATTCTGTCAGATGATGAGTGATCATGAAGTCCGGGAGGATAGCAGGTATGTCTGAAAGAGATTCGCTCACCGAGCCGGCTAATGACAAAATCAAATGTAATGAACAAATACGATGAGAATGGAATTGGGGTGCACTGACGGATCAGGCCTTATTCATGCGCACGGCAACTGTCACATAGGACAAGTTGGTAGAAACGGGAGCAATGTCCAACTCAATTTTTCCGTCTATGCGCTTGGCTACGGTAAGCAAGCCGAGCCCGGCGCCACCCTTGTAGCTCAGGTCTTCATTAGCAAGTGTTTCGACAAATACTTTCCGCAATTCATTTTCGTCCATGCGGTTAATATCTTCAACCTTCTGTTTCACATGTTCTGCGTCTTCTCTTGGCACCAGATTTCCGCTGCTGAACGAATAGTGAGTATCTGATCTTGAAATGATAGCGAAAGCGTGCATATGACCTGTCGCATCTCTGGAACCATGAAGCGAAACATTCTGCAGCACTTCGATCAGAATGGTACAAAATCTCTTGGTAATCTGACGTTTTTCACCTGATTCGAGAAGTGTGCTTTCTACCAGGCTCAGGGTACTGTCGACCTTTCCCTGGTTAAAGTCACCGAAATGACTGAACAACAGGGTTTGATTGCCGGAGTCAACGATATCCGACAACAATCCGTTATAGACTGCCTGAATGTGTTCCAGGATTTTTCCGGTCACAATGGTCATGGTTGGGAGGGGTGGAGTTCCATGATGCTTAAAAGCTCAAAATTAGGGACTTTTCTACCAAATGCCAAATTTCATAGACTAAATGGCATTTTTAATAGCCCAAATTAAACGCATTCAAGGCCATACGAGTATTCCTAACATCATGGATATCAGTATCTAAGACGGGAAATGAAAAACCCCGGCAGACACACCACGCTCTTGATGCCCGCCGGGGGGAAACCGCCCCTTTTTTGTCATGGTTTGGGATCGCCGGGTCCCCTTTGGGACTCACAGGCAGGGGTTTCATTGAACCTGTTTAGGTAGTCAGGAACTCCAATATCCATTTAAATCTCCGCGCAGACCGAGGTCAGCGCCCTCCTCCTCAGTTCACTCCGGAAATCATCCGGAACGAAGACTGCGGAAGGATGTACTGTCCGTTGTCGGGGCGACGAATCATCTGGTAGAACTCCTTGCACAGGTAGTTCACCGGGCGACGATACTGCCGGCCCTGCAGATAACTGTCCCACACCTCCATAGCCAGTTTCTTGGTCACGTTCCACGCATAAGGACTATAACCCATTGGGCGGGGAAACGAATCAATGTGTCTTTTTACTTCCATCAGTGTCATGGCATACCTCCTTGTTGAATTTGACGATACAAAGATTCCCTGGCTCATTGTAACCTATTTACAATGCCAAAATATTTTGCAAAATCACCAAAACCAAAAGCAAAACAAAATACAAAACACTACTTTTCAATATCTTAAACAATATTGAGTGAGCCCGAAAACTGCTTGCCGACATCTTTTTCATGACACAATAATACTAATTATTTTAGCATTACCAAATTTTTTAGGATTGTTTTAGCATTTGATGGGCCAGAAATAAAAAAGCCCGGATGTCAAACCCGGGCTTTATAAGTTATCGTGCCAGAACCTCAGAGTTTCTCGAAACTGCCTTTTACAAAGCGTGTGAGTTCACTACCCTTCAAAAGTCCTTTTGAAAGCAGGGCGAGATCAATGGCCTGACGGGCCAGGGCCTGATGGGCTTCATCGGCTTCGCCCGATGCAAGCCTGCCAATCAGTGGATGATTCGCATTCACGACGAGATTATACGAATC
>JBEAZL010000077.1:0-12378 GCA_041170085.1 Bacteroidota bacterium | reverse complement strand
GTATGAAGGCCAGCGTGAAACAGCAGACCGGAAGCGATTCGCTCGAGGGCAAGAAAATTCTGGTTCAGGGTGTCGGCCATGTTGGCGAATACCTGGTTGGATATCTCGCGAAAGAAAACGCCAGGATCATGATTACCGATATCTATGAAGACCGACTGAAATCTGTCTCTGGCAAACACAAGGTAGAGGTAGTTTCTCCGGATGCTGTTTATTCTCAGGAGATGGATATATACAGTCCATGTGCCCTCGGAGCTACCGTGAATTCAGAGACAATACCTCAGCTTACTGCAGGAATCATCTGTGGTGCTGCCAACAATCAGCTGGCAGAAGAACAGGTGCATGGTCAGGCATTGGTCGACAAAGGAATCCTGTATGCTCCGGACTATCTGGTGAATGCAGGAGGAATTATCAATTGCTACTGGGAAATAATCGGTTACAATGAGGAAGCTGTGATGGCTCAGTGTGAGAATATATACGATACCACCATGGCTATCTACAAGCTGTCAGCTGAGGATCAGATCCCATCATATCTGGCCGCTAACAGGCTTGCCGAGAAGCGCATTGAGACGGTGGGAAGAGTCAAATTGCCCTATTAAAATTGAATAATCCGATAAGCACCAAGGAGAAATAATGCTTTTGAACCGAAGACATATCCGCATCAAGATCATGCAAATCTTATTCGCTTATTACAGCGATGAGAAGGCGGATGTGGTAGAATATGAGAAGCAGATGCAGTCGAGCTTTGAGAAGTTCAGGGAGATGTACCTGTACCTCCTGGCTCTGATTCCTGAAATGCAGGCTCTCGCTATTGAAAAGATTGAAGCTGGAAGGAATAAGAAGCTCCCGACTCCTGAGGATTTGCATCCGAACACCAAATTCGTGACCAATAGTTTGCTCAGGATTCTGGCTAACTCGAGGAATCTGGAGAAAGAGTGCAAAGACAATCACGTTTCATGGAATGGTCATAAGGACCTGCTGAAACACATCTTCAAAGTACTCATAGAGACAGAGGATTACAAAGAATACATGAAGAGCAAGGAACGTGGTTTTGAACATGACCGCGAATACCTGTTGCGTTTCTTCAGAAGACATATTATCAATGAGGAGCAGTTGCACGATTTCTTCGAAGAGAGGAGTGTATACTGGATCGACGATCTGGACCTGGCCTCCAGCATGGTTCTCAAGACCCTGAAGAAGATTTCCGATGGTGAGGATGATATTCAGTTTCTGGAGCTTTGGGGAGAAGAGAGTAAGGAAGAGTATCATTTCATGATCAACCTCTACCGGAAAACCCTGGCGAATGGAAGTGAAAATGAAGTTCTCGTAAGGAAATATGCCGAGAACTGGGAGGGAGACAGGATTGCCACCATGGATATGATCCTGATGAAAATGGCTCTTGCTGAAGCCGTGGTGTTTGAAGAAATACCTCTGAAGGTCACCCTCAATGAGTACATTGAAATTGCCAAGTATTACAGCACACCAAAGAGCAGCATTTTTATCAATGGTATGCTCGACAAGATATTCGAAGTGCTGAAGGCAGAGGGAAAGGTGAAGAAATTGGGCCGTGGACTGATAGAATAAGCCTTCAGATTTGAGAACATTTCCCTGGTTTAATTTCTACTTTGCATTCAAATCAAGAGTGTCATGAATTCAGGAATCCGATTGATCAGCTGTGTTTTTCTTGCAACGGTTGTCATGGCATCATGCCGTAATAGCAACGAGCGTGAGATTACATCTGATATGCTCGTGAATCCGGCCGACAAGGATGAGAATGCCAAAATTGAGTTTGACTCACTCACATACCACTTTGGCAAAGTGGCAGTAGGAGATCAGGTGGTGTGGAATTGCAAATTCAAGAATACAGGCAAAGTACCATTGGTGATTGGTCAGGTTTCACCTTCCTGCGGTTGCACTACGATTAAATCCAAACCAGAGGCTCCGATTGCCCCGGGAGAATCCGGAATAATCGTAGTCAATCTGAATACATCCGGCTTGCAGGGGCAGATCCGGAAGAGTGTAAGCATGACCAGCAACACCTTGCCAGTGGTAACCTATATCGAATTGATTGGCGAGGTGGTTGGTAAAGGTTTACAGAAACCAGGTCAGGCACCGGTAGATATGGAACGAACTTATTGATATATCAATTTTAATTACATACACATTTATGAACACGATTATTCTTCAGGCTCAGGGACAGGGTGGAAACCCATGGAGTACCATTATTTTCATGGGAGCATTCTTTCTCATATTTTATTTCTTCATGATCCGCCCGCAGATGAAGCGCGCCAAAGAGGCCAGAAAGTTTCAGGAGAACCTCAGCGTGGGCGACAAGGTGATGACCAATGGCGGGATTCATGGTGAAATTGTTGAAATAGGTGAGAGGGATGTAGTCATGAAGATTGATCAGGGTCGCATGCGTGTTGAAAAAGTGGCCATTTCAAACCAGCGTCAGCTCACCGATGCCCAGGCCAAATAAGAACGCATTTCTGATGGCTTTCACGGGCATGCTTATGCTTGCCCTTGCCTCGTGTGATCAGTCTGCTGTCTATAAGGAATATCAGGATCTGTCTGACAATCTTGAATGGAGGCGCAGTGATGTTCGCCAGTTTGAATACGAAGTCACGGAAAACAATTCTCCATACGATACCTATGTTGCCTTCAGGCATGCGGTGGGATTTCCTTACCGCGAGATGCATATACGGGTTGAGGAAACGGGCCCGGGTGGCGAAGTAAGCAAGAAAGACGTTATTATCCCGATCAGAAATGAAAACGGGGAATGGACGGGCAAAGCCGACGGAGACATCGTTGATATTGAATATGCTCTAGAGCGCAACAGAACATTCAGGACCTGGGGAAAGTACAGTTACCGTGTTACGCATACCATGCCTATGGACACTGTCCATCTTGCCATGGAGGTAGGACTGGTTATCCGAAAGAAATCGGAATAGCGATCAGTTCTCGGATTCAACGTATTGAATGATCCGTTCCAACGGGTCTTCATGTTGTACATCAAACCAGCGAACATCGTCGCGATTTCTCCACCATGTTAATTGCCGCTTGGCGTAGTTTCTGGTGTGCTGACAGATTTTTTCTGTTGCTTCTTCAAGAGAACAACTGCCGTCGAAATAGCTGAAAAGCTCCTTGTAACCGACTGTATTGAGCGCATTGAGGTTGCGAAACGGGAGCAGGGCTCTTGCTTCGTCCTCCAGACCGTTATTCATCATCTCCTGAACCCTGGCATTGATGCGCGCATAGAGCCAGTTCCGTTCGCTCTGCAGTCCGATGAGAACAAACCTGAATGGTGCTGCCTTCTTTTCTGATGTACGATAGTAAGAATAAGGTCTGCCGCTTCCCAGACATACTTCAAGCGCCCTTATGATTCGGTGAGGGTTGTTGCGGTCAACCGTGGAAGCATATTCCGGATCAAGTTCCTGCAATTGTAAAAACAATGCTTCGATACCCGAAGATTGATGAGATTCATTCAGGGTATTCCTTATACCGGGCCAGGCGGGAACATCGTCGAATCCGTAGAGCAGGGCATCGACATAGAGCATGCTTCCCCCGGATACGACCACATGGCTATGCGTTTTCAGCAGGGTTTCTATAGTCTCGCCTGCATCAGTGGCGAATTTACCGGCAGAATATTCCGCTTCAGGCTCAAGAAATCCGATGAAATGATGCTTTACCCTTTTCAGTTCATCCTCGGAGGGCCTTGCCACCCCGATGTTCATGGCCTGATAGAATTGTCTGGAATCTGCTGAAACAATTTCGGTGTTGAAATGCTCGGCCAGTCTGATGGAAACAGAGGTTTTACCAATTGCAGTCGGACCCACAATTACGATGACCAGGCCTTCCTTTTCCGAACCCTCCATTGATCCCGGGTTATGCATCAGTAAATCGGGCATTTATTGAGGGAATCATACTCACCGGAAGCTGATTGATCAAAATGCAGTGAAGCGAATGATTTCAAAGTGGTTCGGGCACGGAACAGATTTCCGATATAGGATTGGAATTAATAGTAAGTATCGTCGTCGTCGCTTTTATATCCACCATCAAACTCATCTTCATCGAATACATCACCAGAGCCGAACTCATCTTCTTCTTCGTCGTCAAGTCCCTCCAGATCAAGTTCTTCTGCCGAGAATTCGGTGCCGAATAAGTCCATTTCCTTGCTGTCCTGGGAAGGGGCATCGCCGAAGGCCAAAGCGACTTTAGGGTAAATGGTACTGGGCATTTCTTTCTTGACCTCAATCAGCTCAACGTAAAAGCACCACATCCTGAGGAAATCGTAGACATAGAGCAACTTATCTGCAGGCTTACTCACCAATTCGCTGATAGATGTGGATGACATGGTAAGCTTGCCTTCGCCCATATCCATCAGGGGAACTTCAAGGCCTTTCTCCCATTTTTCATCGCTCACATAAAAGGATGCCATCTCGCCGTCTTCAAAATCAAAAGCATCGAGAATGGCTTTATGGAAATCAAGAAAATTGTGATCAGTGTGTATCTCAATGTCGCGGAATACATCTTCCTCTGCATCAATGATCACCCTGAATTTGAATATGTTGTGGGCTTCCTTCTTCTTTGCCATACTTCAATTGTCATCCGGTGTCCGGACGGCGCAAAGCTACGGAATATGAAGATTTAGGAATGGCAGAGAACCAGTTTCCTGTCGCACTTCGCCTGCATTTCTATCCTTGGCCTGAATTGTCTAGTTTTGCGCACCATTTCAAGAAATGAATAAAATCGATTCACGCATTCTGAAGGGCCTTTTGGCTCTGGCCTCTCTGGCTTTTACAGTGTACCTTTTTGCGACTGGTCATTGGGGCTGGGGTATTCCCATGATTCTTCTGACGGTTATACTTGGTTTGATCGTATTTCGAAGTATCCGTCTGGTACTGGCTTTCTTTAAGCTCCGCCAGCAGAACCTCGAAGGAGCCAAGAAGTGGCTGGAGCGAATCAATCCGGATCACCTCTGGAAGAGCCAGCAGGGATATTACTATTTCCTTCTGGGATCTGTGGATATTCAGAAAAACAGTCTCTCGCAGAGTGAAAAATACTTTCGTCAGGCCCTCTCCCTCGGTTTGCGGATGGACCACGATAAGGCAGCAGTGTATCTGAATCTTGCTGTGATCATGGCCAATAAGCGAAGGAAAAGAGAGGCGGTGAATTTCCTCAATGAAGCGAAGAAATTCGATACGCGTAACATGATGAAGAACGAGATCAAACAGGTGGGCAAGATGCTCAACAGTTTCTGATCAGATCAGTCGAGGAACCTCCTGATTCCCTGATGAACTCCATCTCTCTGCTGAATTCTCTGGATCTTCGAAAGCAACTCAATGCTCTTGCGCTGGGTGGATTTGGAAATTTCCAGGTAGTAGTTATGCAACTCCCGGCTGCCTTGCCTGAACGAGTGGGCGTCAATCCGAAGCATCTGATAACTGAGCTCATCCGAAGCCTCGCGAATCAATCGGTTCAGTTCGTCGCTGCTCTGCGGATGGTGAATGAGATGGTGGAAACCCTGTTCAACCACGTCATTCATGATCGTATGAACAGCCCTCTTGAGCTCTTCTCTTGAAGTTGTCATGGGCACAAGGTTTAGAGTGGAGAACGAATATAACGAAAATATCACGATTTTTCAACCTCAATTCAAGCTGTGAGGAACAAGTGGTCAGAAAATAAGCACAACCTGTCGAAGGAAAGTTCTCCGGATTCCGGTCTGTCACTTTTTGCCCAATTAAGGAGCATCATCTTCACAGGGGGCACATGGTTCACCCTTTTATTTCTGTTGATTCTCGGAATTACGTCATGCCGCAAATCGCAAAAGGAGATCCAGGCGGACATTGTGGAATATCACATCACCTGTAACCCGGACAGCCTTCAATGGCTTATGGATCATGCCTCAGAAGATCATTACATCCCTATAGAAATCACCCGCGATGGCGAAACCTTACCTGCCAGAATGAGGGTAAGGGGAGATACTTCCCGGGGCTTTCCCAAGAAATCTCTGAAAATCAAGCTGGATAAGGCAGATGGTACTGAGGAAACCCTGAACCTGAACGCAGAATATCTTGACAAGAGCTACATGCATCAGCACATTTCATCTGCAGTATTCAGATTGCTGGGCGAACCTTGTTTTACCACTTCCTATGCTCCCGTGCATATGAACGGTGAATACTATGGCCTTTTCGTCCGTGTGGAGAATGTAGACGAAGACTTTCTGATCCGAAATGGCATGGATCAGAATGGAAACCTTTACAAGGCTTCACGAGATGGAGCCTCGCTGACACCTGAAGACGATTTCAATTATCACTGGGAGAAAAAGAGCAATACAAATGAAAGCTGGAGCGACCTGAGCCGACTCATTGCGGATATTGATACATGCGACCAGCAAAGCATTCTGCCATATGTGAAAAGTCATTTCGACTATCCTTCGCTGGTCAGTCATGTGGCAGCTAATATTTATCTGTGCAACGGGAGTACCTATTATCATAACTATTTCCTGTACCACGACGTCTATGGCACCGGGTTATGGAAGATGATCGCATGGGATCTCGACAAGACCCTGAGTCATTATGACTGGAAATCTCCTTTCGAGATGAATAACGGTGCTGACGCAGATAATGCCTTGCTTTCCAAATTGCTGCTCAACGAAAAATTTCTGGCGGAAGTAGAGGCACGACTTAGCGATATCCACAAACTTGTAACTGAAGCCGGGATTATTTCGCACATGGAGACTCTGATGCCCAGACTGGAAACATGGGTGAATCTGGATAAACGCGACAAATTGGAGTCAGTAGAGGATTGGAAAGCACAGATCGCAAAGGATATTTCCTTCATTGAAAAGAATGAGGAGAAAAGGAAGCAATCGCTGCATGATGATCTTCAGCCGTTTCAGGTTTTTGATCTCAGGAGAGAGCCCATGATAAAGCCTGTTTTTCGCTGGCAAGAAATACCTGATTACAAGTCGAAGGGCATAAATTACAGGCTGTATCTGAGCCAGGACAGGACTTTTGAAGATTCCCTCAAAACAATTGTAAGAGAAGTGTCTGATACGGTCTATGTGCCGGATGCTCCATTGCCGGCGGGCCGATGGTATTACAAAGTTGTCGCCAGACAAGGGGAGAAATACCTTACTGGTTACGGAAGACATTACTACACAGATGTGGATGACACTCCGATCGTTCCGGGCTGGACGGGAAATACCATGAAACTCACCAGCGCTGGTTCTCCGTATTATTTAGGTTCTGATCTGCACATATCGGGGGGACAGAACCTCATCATCATGCCGGGAACCAGACTGTACCTTGATACGGGCGTCAGCATAAGAATCGAAGGTCAACTGATTTGCGAAGGAACTTCGGAGAACAGAATTCAGATCCGGTGTGCCTCTGGAGAGGGCTCCTGGAAGATGATCGAATTCGATCACTGCGAAAAGGATGTCTTCATCACACACACAGACATTTCAAATGGAAGACTCGTTTACCACAATACTGATGTTGTCTTGCGCCATGTTGTATTCAGAAATTTCACAGCCAACCTCAATGACATTCCATCAAGGCCTTCGCTGATATGGGGAGAGAACGGAAATTTCGTGATGGACAGTTGTGCCATGTGGGGTAACCAGACAGGCGAGGGCATGAATCTGCACGGAGGATATCCAAGGGTCACGAATTCCTTTTTTACCAGAATACCTGATGCCATAGAGTTTATTGAGGCAGATTCAGGACTGATTGCGGGAAACGTAGTACAATTCTGCAAGGACGATGCGATTGACATGAATGCATGCGAAAATGTTGTAGTGAGCAGGAATGTGCTATTGTACAATGGCGACAAGGCCATCTCAGTAGGGGTAGATCACCATGGCTCATCCCACAGGATACTCATTGAAAATAATTACATAGTCGGAAACCGCACAGGATGCGATATCAAGGACTCTTCAGACGCGGTGATCCGAAATAATGTGTTTTACAAACAGCAAACTGCCGTAAGGGCAAGACAGAAGGAACCTGGTTACCAGAAAGGCGGCGATGTGATTGTGGAACGCAATGTCCTTTTCGGATCAGAACAATCTGAGCTCCTGAAATCTGAGGGCAACTCGAACATAGTTCAGTCGGGAAACTATGCCAACAAGAAACTGGATGGCGCCACATATATCGATTCCACTTTGTTTTTCAGATTATCAGGCACCCCTTTCATACCATCCGCTTACATTCAGCCGGGTCAATTGCCTTTGCTTGAATCAAGTGTCAATCTTATCGTGGAAGAATCGGGAATAACCATCGCACATCATTTTCCGGTACCGGTGGACTTTGGCGGATGTGTTGTGTGGGACGGACATCGCGGTAAGGTAATTCCAATGGGCACAGTCGTTCGATCAGGCGAGACCATTGTGTTGTACAAGGGCAAGAAAAAAGACCTGCCGGACAACTGGCATCTTGGCAATTATGTCAGATGGGAGGATTTGTCGGAGGGAATCAGGATGGAAATAGCTCCCGGAGTGGTCTACAACCTGACTGATGAAAATGGCAAGTGGATTTGTAAAGGCTCAGGAACGTGGGGAAATTCAGAAAACTAATCCTGCTCTCAGGGGCAGTATTGTTCCTGCTTGCCATTTACAAAGGATGGAATACCTATGGTCCGGGCTGGAAAAGGCTTACACCGGATTCAGGTAAGTGGAATGTTCAGATTCACGAAGGTGGTCTGACCACAGAGGTTTCAACCACTTTTGAAATCAGCAATATTGAATCATTTGGTGATTTTTCCTTCAGCTGCAGCGGACAAACACATGTTACGGTACTCATCAATGATCTTCCGGTTGCTCAGCTCAATGGATTCAATATCCATCCCTCTGCATTCGATGGAGATGTGCTGATCAGGCCATACTACGATGTCATTCCCCATGTGCTCGACAGCAAGGCGCGCTGGGCATTGAAAGAGGGAGTGAATACCCTGAAGCTGTTTGTTCAAACTTCATCGCGTAGAAAAGTTGATATCGCAAATTGGGGTTTAGATTCAGAGTTCAAGGGATTTTCTCTGAAGCTGGGGAATGCACCGGAAGTTCGCGGCCGAAAGTGGTCGGCTACCTCAGGAATACCGGTTATCCGACTCAATGTTCCCGGTAACGAAATTCCGGATGAACCGAAAGTCGGGGCAACGATGAGTTTTGAATCAGCTGATACACTGATCAGGGAGCAATCGGTTAAACTTGAGGCCAGAGGCCGCTCCTCCATAGGCTATGATCAGAAGTCATTCAGTCTTCGAGTGACAGATAGCAATGGAAAGGCAATTAAGCTCAAGTTTCCGGGTTTTTCTGAAAATGCCAATTTCATCCTATATGCTCCGTTGATGGATTTATCGCTCGTGCGCAATGCGCTGGCTTATGATCTATCGCGAGGGATGGGGCATTATGCTCCAAGGTGTATTCCCGTTGAGTTGATCATCAACGATCACTACAGGGGATTGTATTATCTGATGGAAAAGATTGATGTATCAACAGACCGGGTGCCTGTTGACTACGTTGCGGGAGATGAGAATAACCCCAGAAACAATGGTTTTCTGGTGGAGATAAATCCGGCTGATCCCGGCGACGAGATTCTGTACACAAAACACTGGAACTATCTGCTTCACCGGCCCGGGCAAGTTTCAATGCCCGAAGGGGATTACAGGAAGATTGTTGCCTCACAGCTTGACATGATGGTAAGCAGTGTATACCAGCAACTTGATGCTATGGAAGAGGTCATAGATTTCCAATCCTTTGCTGATTACATCATCCTTCAGGAGTGCAGCAAGAATATCGACGCTTACAGGTTGAGTACCTTCTTTTACAAAACCCATGAGGATACCGACAGGCTTATCTATGCAGGACCAGTATGGGATTTTAATCTTGCCTTCGGCCTTTCCGATGAAATGCAGGGTAGGGCAGCAGAGGGTTGGATACATGAACAGCACCAGGTCGTAGATACTTTCTGGACAGCATTATGCAGTCATCCGAAGTTTAATGTTTACCTGAAAAACAGATACCGGGAATTGAGATCTGGCTTGCTCAGTGATGCTGAGCTCAACACGCGCATTGATTCTTTGGTGGCGCGGATTGAGCCTGTTCGGGACAATCATTTCGGCAGGTATCCCTGGCCTTCGGCACCGTCATGGCCTTATCCTGAAATAAAGCCGGACTATTTGGCTGAAACGGAAGCCATGAAGGAATTTCTGAAAAGAAGATTAAAATGGCTGGATGGTCAGTGGGGGGGCAGCTAGCTTCAGAACATACGCCTGATTATGCACCGATATGTCGGCGCAGGTTATCCACAGCGCTATCCCACAGGAGCTTGTATTCATCAAGCTCATCTTCTTCGGCATAGTCGGTTACAATAAGGGCTACTTCACCTGTCATTTCATCGATACGGATGCGCATCTCGAAGTAGGTCTTCTCTTTGGTCTCGTCAATCCAGTGGAACTTCACAGAAACATTGCGTTTCATGTGATCGAGTTCTGCCCGTCGCTGCTCTCCCTCCCAGATGAAAGTATATACCTCACCTTTTACATTTACATCATCCGCGAACCAATCGGAAAGGCCGCTGGGTGTGCTCAGGCATGTGTACAGGATATGATCGGAGGTGCGCAGCACATATTCAAGCTCGAACTTCTTCTTGGCCATAGAACGTGTTACATTAGGTACAATGCAAGAATAGTGATTTCCGGCCTTGTTACAGTCGAAAACCTCTACGAATAGAGAGGATTCAAATCAGTTATATAAAATGCAATCTTGTTTTTTCGCGGATAGCAGATGACATTATATTTGCGCCCGCAAAAAAAGCATGGCGGGGTAGCTCAGCTGGTTAGAGCGCATGATTCATAATCATGAGGTCTCGGGTTCAATCCCCGATCCCGCTACGAGAATCCGAAAGGATTTAAATGAAAAAAGGCCACATAAGTGGCCTTTTTCTATTAGAAGTATGATCTTAGTAACGATCTCTGCGGAATCCACCGCCGCCGCCGCCACCCTGACGGTATCCACCGCCACCGCCGCTTGGACGATCCTGACGTGGAGCGCGCTCTTCAGCTTCTTTCACTGCAATGCGCCTTCCTTTAACTTCCTGCTGATCGAGGCGCTCAATTGCGTTGCGTGCCTCTTCGTCATTTTCCATCTCAACGAAGCCAAAGCCACGTGAGCGTCCTGTTTCGCGATCGCGGATCACCCTTGCAGATGTCACAACGCCAAACTGTGCAAAAACTTCAGTTAACTCTTCGCTTGAAAGATTGTAATTCAAGCCTGAAACAAAAATGTTCATGATAAAAATGTTTGTTGAAACGTGATTCTAAAAACTTCCTCAACAAACACATCATGCAAAACAAAAACGGCTGTTGAAAAAGAGTATTCAGGTGTAAATATACGATTTTCTGACAAATAACACAAAATCATTAACTATTTAACGTTTCTCTGTCCGCTTTGGGAATGACAGTATCAATTCAGGGAATAGAATGTTTCCAGTCTGAACTCGGGAATACGAACGTTAAAGAACCCCTTGTTACCCAATCGCTGCATGGTGTAGAAACCCTTCATGCGTCCGCGCTCTGTGCGCAGGTCGCATGCGCTGCGGTAGGTATACTTCTCGCCCGGTAGCAGAACCGGCTGCTCGCCTACAACTCCCGGACCTTCAACCTCGCGATGAATTCCGCAGGAATCGAAAATGAACCAATGTCTGCGGAGCAATTGAATGGCAAAATCATTCTTGTTCTCCAATGTAATGTGGTAGGAGAACACGAAATTTTCATTCAAAGGATGACTGAGGGCTGATTCAAATCGGGTTTCAACGGAAACCAACACCCCCGCACTTACGTCCGTAATCATGGCTAATAAAAGGTTCGCTCGGTACAATGCAAGGATAGGGCAAAGAATCCTGTCGGGAAAATATCTTTGACTTTTTAACTAGACTTTCACAAATGTTTGACCTGAAGAGCTCATCCCGACCGAGAATAGCGGTGTTAACAGGCGCTGGCATGTCTGCGGAGAGCGGCATAGCTACTTTCCGGGGGGCCGGGGGTCTTTGGGAAGGCCACCGGATTGAGGATGTCGCCACTCCAGAGGCCTGGCGGAGAAACCCGGAGCTTTTGCTCGAGTTCTATAACCAGCGTCGGCGGAACGTAATCGAGTCAGCACCCAATGCAGGACATCTTGCTCTGGCAAAGCTTCAGGGTGCTTTTGATATTGTCGTGATAACCCAGAATGTGGATGACCTGCATGAGCGAGCCGGATCGGAGAAAATATTGCACCTGCACGGAGAAATCAGAAAGGCGAGAAGCTCGAAAAATCCTGATCTGGTTTATGCTATCGAAGGTTCAGAACTGAATAAAGGCGATCTCTGTGAACTGGGCAGT
>JBEAZL010000076.1:0-3915 GCA_041170085.1 Bacteroidota bacterium | reverse complement strand
TGCCAGGCTTGCAGACCCGCTTTCCGGGCTCCTTCAACGTGCTGAATGGAATCATCAATAAACAGGGTTTCAGCAGGATTCAGACCATTCCACTCACATAGTTTCAGAAACACCTCTTCGTGAGGTTTCTTAAGACCGATGACATTTGAATAATAAATCTGATCGAAAGCTGACCTGAAATTCTCAAGTCCCATCTCCTGGTCAATCATTTTTTCGAATTCCGCCACATGAATGGCGTTTGTGTTGCTGAGCAGAAAAGTTCTGATGCCCCGTCTTTTCATTTCCTGTACCACCCCGACCTGCTCAGGAATTAACCTGGTCAGAATGGAATTCCATGCCTGATCCACTTTGTTGTGATCAACTCCCGGATTAAGAGAGTAGAGAAAATTCATGAAATTCTGGTTGCTGATTCTGCCAGTCTCCAGTTCATCGAATATGGGATTTTGTGCGGCCTGAGAGTATATCTCGGCAAAACTTCCGAAGCCGAGATCTGCGAATGCACGCACCGGAGCATGATAATCAATTTCGAAGAGCACACCCCCGAAATCGAATATTATGTTTCTGACTTTACCTGAGGTAATAAGGGAATCCAACTCACTTTGCATAAATCCAACACTTCAGACCTTGAGAATTCTTCAGTTCAGACTGAACCTCTTTTGCCCTTTGCCTGTCGCTGAATGAACCGACAGAAACAAGGTGCAGGGGTCCTCTCATTCCGGCTCTCGATGCCTGAATCCCTTTTGCCTGCAATTGTTGAATGAGATTATCAGCATTTGCCTCAACCTGAAATGCACCTGCGATCAGCAAAAGATTGCCGCCGGGTGCATTTGATGACACATTTGAGTCGGGCGCGGGAGTATCTTCTTTAGAAATAGTTTCTGATGCAGTCACTGAGGCTGTTTCTGTCGCCAGAGGCTCCTCTGCAATCGCGGGTAATACCTCAGCTTTTGAATGCTCCACTCTGGGAGAATAAACCGCAGGCTTCTGATTCCAGTCCCAGAATCTGAAAGAAAACTGCTGCTGATTCGAGTGACCAAACAGCTGCTCTCCTGCCAACCATCCTGTGGCAAGAAGAAGCGGGATGGCTATACCAGCTGCAACTTTCCATGCCCAGTTGCGGGTAGGCACAGGCAGTGTACGCACAGACTCCTCTTCAGGAATCACCTCTTCAGAAACAGGCTTTTCTGCTACAATCGGAACTAACTGCACCGGATGCAAACCATAGGATGCGAGGAGGAAGTTTTCCTGCTCAGACGGAATAAACTGAATGAGCCTTCGGGAATCCTGAAAGAAAACCCCAATACCATCCAGAGCAAGCTGCTCCCCACGCCCCAGTCTGTTTAAAAGTGCTGCAGTATAACGATCTACCATTTCCCTGGACTCGGCATATGAAATGCCCAACTGATCCGATACATGTTTGTACAACAAGCCATCGTTCTGACTCAGGTTCCGGTTAAATGCAATCTGCTTGGCCGGAGGATAGATAACATGGCTTACCCTGTTGAGACGGGCATGACGATAATTGGCCACGAGGCCCCCAAAACCGGGCATCACGACACAATCGTGCTCGAGTAACAATTCTCTCAGGAATAAGGCGAGATTCATCACGCCAAAGGTACCATTTTTTCTGATTTGCGGAAATGGCTCAGTGGCAACCAATTGAGCCCGGAATAGCCATCATGAACACGCAACCGCAGGTTGATCAATGAATATTTCTCCAGATGAATGCCATCAATTCGGGAGCCGTTTCTGACAGAAGCTCTGCCGGAGTATGAACATCAGGATGTATGCTGGCTCTTGCAAGTCCTCCTTCGAGCACTTTGCCTGATTTGTCGAAAACAGTAAAGTGGGCGCGCACCCATCTTTCGGCAGGCTGTCCGGGGAACATGGCCTTGAACGTCACAATATCCAGCTGATTGATGGTAACATATCTGTCGCAACCGAGGGCGGCATCCAGAACATATATGAAACCGGGATCGATGATTTCTGCACTGAGGTACTTCGGCGCGAGATCCAGATACCTCGTTCCTGAAGTATCAGCATGGGTGCTGTCCACATCAGCATTGTGCTCTTCAGCCAGCTTATCATGCTTGTCAGCTTGTTTATAGGTGCGGACCAAAGACTGGTACAACCTCCTTTCAACCTTTTGAGCAACAGAATCGGGCAGCACCGAAAGACTGTATCCCTTGAATCCCATGGGAGCTACATCACGCGCAGCCTCGCATACACCGTGGCGAACCGTCTCGCGGACTTCAACAGGTGACAATCCTGATTCTCGCGAAAATTCATCGGTAACATCAGACAGAAATAACACATCCTCGCAGGGAAGAAATGCAACTTTCGTCTGGGCTGAGCCAGCAAGTGCGAAACCGAAAAGTGCAATTATCAATAGTGCTCTCATATCATTTGATTTAGCCCTGATGAGGGATGTACACTACAAAGTAACAACAAGGCGCATTGCCTTAACCCACATTCAACGGATAATTTGAGCTAACATGACAGCAATCATTCTTCATCATGCAAGAACATGATGCCGGTCAGTTTATTCCGTTGCCAGGCGGAAGATATCCATGCCATTTGCATAAAGCAGAAGAGCCAGCAAGAGTACCATACCAATCATTTGTGCTGCTTCAAGAACTTTTTGACTGGCTTGTCTGCCTGTAATTACCTCCCAGACCAGGAAGATTACATGACCACCATCCAGAGCGGGGATCGGGAGAATGTTCATGAATGCGAGAATCAACGAAATGAACGCGGTCTTTTCCCAGAATGCCCACCAATTCCATTCGTTCGGAAAAATCTTGGCGATGGTAATAAAGCCTCCCAATTGCTGGACACCGGCTTTTGAAAACAAAAACTTCATCGACACCGCCTGGTCGGTGATTACTTCCCAGGCTTCTTTAAATCCGCCGGGTATGGCTTCAAAGAATGAATATTGCAAAGTATCTACCCTTGGAGCCTGCGCTTTCACCGCATCGTCTGCCTTGACAACAAAACCGACAGCACCCTTCTTTGAAACTGTCATATTAAGTTTAGTGTCGGCACCATTGCGACGTACCAGAAACTCTACATCCTTTTCACGATTTCCCTGTAAAATTCGCTGAACCTCCTGCTGGTAGTTCACAGCAATACCATTTATAGATTGTATGCTATCTCCGACCTGAAGTCCGGCCTTTTCGGCTGCAAGACCCGGTAATACTGAGTCCACAACAGTTGCCATAAAAATCCTTGGAGTAAACGAGGATTTCACCCCCCTGTTTACCAACTCGTGACCTACTCCATCAGGAATGGCAACATCTACCAATGAACCATCACGATTCACGGTGATTACTTTGATATCCTTTAACAGCAACCACTTGTTCACTGACACAAAATCCTCTGGTTTCTCGCCATCTACAGCTGCGATCACATCGCCGTCGCGGAAACCAAGTTCGAGCATATATGAGTCACAAAAGATCCCGTTGGGCATACCATCCACAGGAACGACTTCTTTACCGTAGCCCCACAGGATCATACTGTAAATGAAAATTCCGAGAAAAACATTCACGGTCACACCACCTATCATAATAATGAGTCGCTGCCAGGCCGGCTTTGAACGGAATTCCCATGGCTGAGGAGGAAGTTTCATCTGGTCCTTGTCCATGCTTTCATCCACCATGCCGGAAATCTTCACATATCCACCGAGAGGCAGCCAACCTATACCATAGACCGTATCTCCGACCTTCTTCTTAGCCAGGGAGAACCATGGATCAAAGAAGAGGTAGAATTTCTCCACACGGGTTTTGAAGAGTTTGGCCGGAATGAAATGCCCGAGTTCGTGAAGAACAATCAGGATTGAAAGGCTGAGCAGAAGCTGTAGTGCAAGAACCATGTAGAATATTCAATCAATAAGCACGCGAAGGTAAGGAAGCAGCA
>JBEAZL010000075.1:0-3712 GCA_041170085.1 Bacteroidota bacterium | reverse complement strand
TTCCTCCAGCGGTTCCGAATTCCTCAACGATTACATCCACAAGCTGAGCTGATGAAATAACAGTGCTGAGCAACAATGAAGACAGTAATAATAGCTTTCCCATGTAGAATGAGATTGGGGTTAAGTCAATGAAAGGTAGCCCTTTTTAACCCAAATGCAAATTTTTCAACGGAAAATTTATCTACCCCTCAACGCAAAACCAATCTCGCCGTATTGCGGCTAAGCTGTTCTATCAGTATTTCCCGGCCTTTGGCGAGGTCTTTAATGGTCTGCTCATTTCCATGGCGGATGGTAAGGAGCGTGACACTTTCGTTATATCTTATCTCGTAATGTGGGTTCAGAAGCTCTTTTAACTTTGAAATGCGCCTTTCATTCTTGTCCACACAAATAGAAAAACTCAGGGCTGAATTTTCCATCAGGTTGATCCGCACATTCGATTCTGCAAGGGCTTCAAATATTTCGCGGAGATTTTCTTCTACCACAAATGAAAAGTCGCGCGGTGTAATGGATAACAACACCTGATCATCCTTAAAAATGAAGCCTGGAACCACGGCATCCCATGCCGCGTCCTTCTGGATAACTGTTCCGGGTTCTTCAGGATGGATGAATGACTTCACGTACAACGGTATTCCCTTATTCTGCAGCGGTTTCACCGTTTTCGGGTGAATTACACTGGCTCCAAAATAAGCCAGCTCGATCGCTTCGCGGTATGATATCTTTTCGAGCAATACGGCATCCGGATACCTGCGCGGGTCAGCATTCATCATTCCCGGTACATCCTTCCAGATGGTAACACTTTCTGCATTCAGGATATAGGCAAGAATGGCAGCCGTAAAATCGGAACCTTCCCTGCCAAGGGTCACTGTATGACCACTAAGGGTTGTTCCGATAAATCCCTGACATATCAATATTTCAGCACTTTCAAGCAGTTGTATCAGCTGTGGTGCGTTCGATGATGTCCGCTCCCAATCTACCTTTCCTTCGCGATACTGCTCGCCGGTGATGACGATTTCACGTGCATCGGCCATGGATGCCCTTTGTCCCTGCGAGTTCAGGTAATCGGTTACAATAGCCGTAGACATCAGCTCTCCGAATGACACAACAGAGTCGTATGCCATATCGTAATCGGCATCAGGACTTTCACTTAATACTTGCAGGAATTCATCCAGCACGCGATCAAATACTCCGCACTCTCCGGGCACTACTTCTTTACAAATATCCCGGTGATAGGCGATCAAAGCATCCAGTTCAGATTTGTATTCCTCTCCTTTGAATCGTTTGTCATGTATCGTTTCAAGCGCATTGGTCGTCTTGCCCATGGCAGAAACGACTACCACCAGTTTTTCACCGGTATAGCGTCTCAGAATACTTCCGACATTGCGAATGGCTGCGGAATCCCGCACAGAGGCTCCTCCGAACTTAAATACTTTCATGGTGCGGCAAAGTTAAGGAGGTCACAAGTGACAGAGGGTCAGGATGATGTCAGACCAGCGGTTCAAACTTCTGCAATTGATCATAGACCAGCTTACCATTAACCCATTCAGGGTCGAGAACGGCATCGTATTTCTTGTAAAACCTGATAGCGGGCTCATTCCAGTCGAGCACCTGCCATTCCAGTCGCCGGTATTTCTTCTCGCGGGCCAGCATGGCCACTGCATTGAACAGCATCCTGCCGATTTTTCTTCCGCGCCATGACTCATCCACAATGATGTCTTCCAGAAACAGACACCTTCCCTTCCAGGTTGAATACTTCACATAATAGATGGCGGCACCTACCACCTTTCCCTCTGCTTCCGCCACATAAAAACCACATACCGGATCCGGGCCGAAAGCATCCCGCGAAAATTCTTCCTCGGAATTTTCCACCTCGAGCGGGGCTCTTTCATACTCGGCCAATTGGCGGATTAAATGCAACACAGCAGGCACATCTTCCGGTCTGCCATTTCGGATAATCGGTTCCATGGCCGTAAATGTCGTAATTCATGGAATGCAAAGGGACACTTTGCGAACGGCCGCCGGCCTTTGGGATTTCACGTTGCCGTGTTCAAAACAAGGCGACAGGCCTAACCACCACGAAGACCGTGCGAATAGCTTTGGACTCATGATCTCTGTCATCGATATCGTATTGTTCGTGGTCCTTGGGTTTACCGCATGGAAAGGGTGGAAAAACGGCTTCGTTTACGAAGTCATCATGTTTCTCGCCCTCTTTGCAGCCATCTATATTTCTATTCACTTCTCCGCATGGGTAGGCACATTGTTTGGCAAGGCCACGGATGGTGAAGGCGATAGTCTGCCGCTGGTAACCTTTATACTCACCTTCGTTCTTGTTCTGGTCAGTGCATGGCTTCTTGCCAAGGTGTTATCGGGACTGGCCAACAACGGCAGCGGAGAGATCATGAATCGCATTGGGGGCGGATTCTTTGCTGTAGCCAAGAGCGTTCTCATACTGAGTTTCATTCTGATCCTGATTGCAGGAACGGACGATGGTTACAAGCTTCTTTCGAGAGAGCAGCGGGAAAAATCCTTTCTTCTGGAGCCTGTATACGACCTGGGAACTACCATCATGCCGGCCATTGGCAAAAGTGAATTCTACAGAGATGTGCAGGAGTCTGGTCTGATTCCCGGAGTGGAGTCAGACAGCACGAGTACAGCCAAGAAAAAGAACTAGAGATAATTTCCGGAGAACCCTGCGGAAATTATGACTCGCGCATCAGGCTCAGCTTCTTGCGGATGTCTTCAATCTCGCGCTGTGCAGACTGAATCTTCTTCTCAATATCCTTACGGAGAGCTTCAGCTCCGCTTCCCTTGAAGATGAGCATATTGTTCTCGTAGTTCTGGATATCGTGCTTCAGGCGGTCAATTTTGTCCTTCATGAGCTGCTCTTCGCGGCGGATAGCCCTGCCGGCGTCATCACCACCTTTGATGTTGGAGATACGGCTTCTGAAGCGTTCCATTTCGCGCACTTCGCGCTCAGCGTTGATGGCACCGTAGTGAGTATCAAGAGCCTTTGTGTATCGCTCAATGATCGTCTTGAGCTTGTCTTTCGGAACAAATCCGATGCTATGCCAGCGCTCTGAAAACTCCTTCAGGTGCTTGAGATCGGCAGCCTTATCGCCACTCATCTGGTATGACTCAATCTCGACCAGAAGTTCTTCCTTCTTGGCGAGATTATCTGTCTGTTCGTGGGCGATATTCTGGGTGTGTTCTTTCTTGTTATTGAAGAAGAAATCGCTTGCGCTGCGGAACTGCTGCCAGAGTTTCATTTCGTCTCTGGGGTCGGCAGAACCGGCTTCCTTCCACTCAGCCTGTAGTTTCTTGAACTCATCCGTTGCTGTTTTCCAGTCCGTGCTGTTCTGCAGCTCCTTCGCCTTCGCAATCAATGCTTCTTTCTTGTGACGGCTTTCCTTGTAGCCCGCACGGCGCTCACCTATGAACGAATTTCTGCGCTCGAAGAATAAATCACAAAGGCCGCGGAACTCCTGCCAGGCTTCTTCATTCTCTTTCTTTTTTGCCCATCCGGTATTCTTCCATTCTTCCTGCAGTTGCAGTACTTCATCGGTGAGCTTATTCCAAACCGGAAGTGCGCCTGCCTCCCTTTCGAGAAGGGCCTTCATCTTGCCAATAACCTCGCGCTTATTTGCCAGAGCCTGCTCGTGGTTGGCCTCGAGCTGGTCGTAGTGCGCACGAACCCTGAGCTGGGCTTCACGCAAGA
>JBEAZL010000074.1:0-3668 GCA_041170085.1 Bacteroidota bacterium | reverse complement strand
TCGGTTCTCGCCGGACGCGAAGAGTATGAGGTGACTGGTGGTTCTGTCGAATTCCTGGGCAACAGCCTGCTCGACATGGCCGCAGAGGAGCGCGCCCGCGAAGGTCTCTTCCTGGCGTTTCAGTATCCGGTGGAAATTCCCGGTGTAAGCAATATCAATTTTTTAAAGACAGCACTTCAGGAAATCCGCAAGCATCGTGGACTTCCGGAACTGACTGCCAAGGAATTTCTGAATATGGTAGCCGAAAAATCGAAGCTTGTTCAGCTCGACGGCAAACTGACCAACCGCTCGGTAAACGAAGGTTTCAGTGGTGGTGAAAAGAAAAGAAATGAAGTGTTTCAGATGGCTATGATCGAACCGCGTCTGGCCATTCTGGATGAAACTGACTCAGGCCTCGACATCGATGCACTTCGCATCGTGGCGGGTGGTGTAAACAGCCTGCGCTCACCGGAAAGATCATTTCTCGTGATCACGCACTACCAGCGATTGCTGGATTACATCGTTCCTGATTTTGTACACGTTTTGTATCAGGGCCGCATCGTAAAGAGCGGAACCAAAGAACTTGCGCTGGAGCTTGAAGAGCGCGGATACGACTGGATTCGCGAGGAGGTAGCACTATGAGTCCGCAGGAATCAGTGGTACCTGTGAGGGCACTGAATGGTGTGGTCTCTCTTCCCGAACATGCCGTCCTGAAGCCTTTGCTTCCGGAGTTGTATGAGGAAGCGGCAGATCTGTTGCCTGAGGCGGTATTCCCTACCACGAGAACGGAAGACTGGAAATACACCAGGACGACGCGCATATCATCGCAGAACTGGAAGTGGAGTGAAGCGACAGAATATGACTGGAAGCAATATCTCATTCCAGATGCTGATGCTCACGTATTCGTCTTCATCAACGGATGGTTTGTGGCTTCTCAAAGTCACGCACTCTCGGGTAAAGGCTGGAAGGCTTCCTCTCTGAAGGATTTCAATGCAGCACTGCAACCTGCGCTGGAAAATACCATTGGCGCTTCAAAGCGTTTTCGCGAAGATGTTTTTGAACTGATGGGTATCACCCATTGTCAGGACGGAATCGTGATTGATATCGATGAAGACGCCGCACCTGAAAAGCCTTTTCATATCATTCTCGTCAACGGCGGTAACAGCACTGTTGCCCAGCCCAGGGTGGCTGTGCGACTCGGAAGGAACGCAAGCGCTGAGATGTGGATTACCCATTCGGGCCAGAGCGGTGATGCATCGTTTATGAATGCCCTTGTAGATATTAAGCAGGGCGAAGGCTCCCGACTCGAATACTGCAAATTGCAGGAAGAAGCCGACTCATCTTTCGTGGTTTGTCGCGAGAGAATCGTTCAGGATCGCAACAGCCTTTCGAACGTGGTGACATGCACACTGAGGGGCGGATGGATACGCAATGACCTTGACATGATTCTGCAGGGCGAGAGCATTGAAGCCAACCTGAGCGGATTTTATGCACCACGAAAGAAGCAGCACATAGACAACCATACATTGGTAGATCACCTCTATCCGAATTGCAACAGCAACGAGCTTTACAAAGGCGTTGTTTTTGATCAGGGCAGGGCTGTTTTCAACGGAAAAGTATTCGTGAGGTATCAGGCTCAGAAGACCAACGCTTATCAGAGCAATGCGAATCTGACGATGAGCGATGACGCCATTGTAAACTCGAAGCCTGAGCTGGAAATATATGCTGACGATGTGAAGTGCAGCCATGGCAGCACCACAGGTCAGATGGATGAAGATGCTGTTTTTTATCTGCGTGCCAGAGGACTGGATGAGCAGAGTGCCCGCAAATTGCTGGCCTCGGCATTCCTCGGTGACGTAGAGGAAAAGATTGGCCATTTGGCCCTGAGAGAGCATGTAAAGATGAGGATGGTCGAGGAAGGAGTCATGATAGACTGAGATAATATGGTGAAAACCGAGGGACATAGTTTGGCAGAAGCAGTGAGGTACAGATTTCCTGTACTGAATCAGAATGTCAACGGTTATCCTCTGGTTTATCTCGACAACGCGGCAACAACTCAAAAGCCGGATACGGTGATTGCCGCTATAGATGATTATTACAGGAAATACAACGCCAATATCCATCGCGGGGCTCACCATCTTGCCCACATAGCCACACTGGCCTATGAGCAGGTGCGCGAAGACCTGAAGGTTTTTCTGAATGCCCGCGAGAAGGAGGAAATCATTTTTACTTCTGGCGCTACAGATTCCATTAACCTGGTCGCTCAGGCATGGGGCAGAAAGTTCCTAAGTCCCGGAGACGAGATTGTGCTCACAGCAATGGAGCATCACGCGAACATTGTTCCGTGGCAAATGGTGGCAGAAGAGCGTCAGGCAGTGATTCGCGTGATACCTGTGACCGAAGAAGGGGAGTGGGATCTTGCCGCAGCAGAGCGTTTGATTTCTGACAAAACAAAACTTGTTGCTGTTAACCACGTGAGCAACGCACTGGGTACAATCAACCCGGTGAAATGGATATCGGAACTGGCGAGGAAGGTCGGAGCATTGTTGATGGTGGACGGTGCACAGGCAGTGGCACATATGGCCGTTGATGTGCAGTCGCTTGACGCTGACTTTTATGCGTTCAGTTCGCATAAGATGTACGGACCCATGGGAGTGGGTGTGCTATACGGAAAGAGAGAATGGCTGGACAAGATGTCGCCCTACCGCGGTGGTGGCGAAATGATTGACAGGGTTTCATTCTCGGGCACGACATACAACGTGATTCCATACAAGTTTGAGGCAGGCACGCCACATGTGGAAGGAGTTATTGGTTTGGGCGCTGCACTGAAATTTATAGCTGAGACGGGATACGAACAGATGCACGCCCATGAGCAGCTGCTGTTGCAGGAAGCAGTTGAACAGCTGCGCGAAGTGAAGGGCATGAGGTTTATCGGAACGGCCAGAGAAAAAGTGTCCGTGTTGTCGTTTCTCATCGATGGAGTCCATCCGTACGATCTTGGGACACTTCTCGATAAACAAGGTGTGGCGGTTCGTACAGGACATCATTGCACACAGCCCCTCATGGATCACTTTGGCATTCCCGGAACAGTCAGGGCTTCATTTGCTGTGTACAATACATCTGAGGAGGTTGACCGCCTGGTGAATGCGGTAAATAAAGCAGTGGGGATGTTGATATGACGATTGAAGAGAGACAGCAGGAAATCATAGCCGAGTTTTCGATGTTCGACGACTGGATGCAGAAGTACGAGCACATTATCGAATTGGCACGTGAGCTTCCGGTCATTGATGTATCAAAGAAAACGGATGACAACCTTATTCGCGGTTGTCAGTCGAAGGTATGGCTGGATGCATCTCTCTCAGAAGAAGGTGTAATGTCGTACAAAGCCGACAGCGATGCCATCATCACGAAAGGACTTGTATCGCTTGTTATTCGTGTGGTGAATGGCATGCGTCCATCCGAGATATTGGAGGCAGACCTCCATTTTGTGAAAGACATAGGGTTGCTTGAGCATTTGTCTCCTACCCGCAGCAATGGCCTGGCCGCCATGCTGAAGCAAATAAAAATGTATGCACTTGCCTTCTCGGCAAAAGCAACTTGATTATGGAAGAGCCGAAGGAAGAGATCAACAAGAGCGAGATGCAGGACAAGGTCATTCAGGTCCTGAAGACCATTTATGACCCGGAGAT
>JBEAZL010000073.1:0-9002 GCA_041170085.1 Bacteroidota bacterium | reverse complement strand
GGTAGTTTCCGGAATCCGACATACGATTTTTTGTAGTCCATAATCGCAAATGCCGGAGATCCCTGAACTATAGATCCTTTTTCTGTGATGCTCTGACCAACGCCACTTTGCGCGGCGATTTTTACACCATCTGCAATGGTGAGGTGGCCGACAATACCCACTTGTCCGCCGATCATACAATCGCGACCAATCCTGGTGGATCCGGCGATACCGGTCTGAGCAGCGATTACAGTATTCTCGCCTATGTCAACATTGTGGGCAACCTGAATCAGATTGTCCAGCTTAACTCCCTTGCGGATAATGGTCGATCCCAGCGTGGCGCGGTCGATGGTAGTATTCGCACCAACTTCAACATGGTCTTCGATGATCACGTTTCCAATCTGCGGGACTTTGGCGTAGTTATTTTCTGAATTCGGAACAAATCCGAAGCCATCCCCGCCAATGATTACTCCGGAGTGGAAAGTGCAATGACTGCCGATTCTGCAATCATTGTATATGCGCACACCGGCGTATAATGTCGTATTGGATCCTATGGTGGTATTGTTGCCGATAAAGGAACCCGGGTAAATTCGGCAACCATCACCGATACTGACTCCTGATGAAATCACTACAGAGGCTCCGATATAAACGTTTTCACCTATACGGGCATCCGCTGCGACCGAAGCCGCGGGGTCCACACCCGGAGATGGAAGTGTGTACTGGTGGTAAGCCTCAAGCAATTTGGCAAAGGAGGCGTAGGCGTCCTCAACCCGGATCAGAGAAAGGCCGGATGGCAGGGGTTTGGCCGGTGAAAAGGCTTTGCTGACAATAGCCAGAGAGGCACCGGTCGTGTATATGTGCTCTTCATATTTCGGATTGGCCAGAAAGGTCAGTGTGCCTTGCTGACCTTCTTCGATCTTCGACAATCCGCTAACCTTGCAGTCGGGATTGCCTTCGACAGTTCCGCCCAATATGGTGGCGATTTGAATGGCCGAGAATTCCATAGGGTAAAAATAGGATGAATCAATCTTCGGGCAATGCCTGATGATTCTTGGGCGGTTTGAGTTTTTTGTCTTTTCCGAAAGTGAGAACCAGAACAGGGGAGTACAGTAAATCAGCGACCAGCGCCATCAACAGTGTGAGGGTAACCAGCAATCCGACGTAAAAAGTGCCCATGAAGCTGGAAAATATCAGGCTGACAAAACCAGCACAAAGTATCAGGGTTGTCAGGATGATTGCCTTACCTGTAGAGATAAATGTTCTTTTGACAGCATAGTTTTTTCGGTATCCCCGCATTTGCAGCAGTTTGAGCTTTCCCATGAAATGGATGGTATCATCGACTGCAATACCGAAGGCAATATTGAAAATGATGGATGTGCTGATCTTGATGTCGATACCTGCCAGAGCCATGAAGGCGGCAATGCCCGCAAGAGGGATTACGTTAGGTATGAGGGTGAGCAGAGCTGTTCTCAGGGATCCGAACATCAATCCTACAACCAATGCTACAGCCAGAATGGAAAGTATGATGTCGAAGAGCATGTTTTCGACCAGGTAAGCATTGTTGTAATCGATCAGATGAGCTGTACCTGTTACCCTGAATGTCATTCCTGCATTCTGAAACTGATTGGTAAATTGCTTCAGTTCGCTATTCTTCTTCTCGAAGTAATCTCTTCCCAGATCTCCGACCTTCCCCGTGTATCTCAGCGTCTTTGTTTCATCGTGATATACCAGTGCAAATGCCTCAGCGAATTCTTTGCGCCTGAGCAATTTCTGAATAGCCATGATATCCAGTGAATCTGGAATGCTATAGTATCCTTCCTGCCCGCCGTTCAGTGATTTGTTCGCGCTTTTTATCAGAGCAGGCGCGGAAAACATTGCACCAACTCCGTACTGATTTCTCAGGAACTGGTCCAGCGAGTCGAGAACATGCAATACCTCCGGATTCCACAGATCAGCATTCTGGTCAAGCTGAATGGCCATTTCAAATGGACGGGCACCTGAGAATTTTTCCTCAACGAACCGGAATTCCTTTTTTAAGAAGTGGTCGTTCTCGAGATCTTCCAGCATGTAATTGTTCACCCGAATGGTAGAAGCGATCCAGCCAAAAGCCAGCACAACAACGGGAAGGCTCCACAAGAGGCGTTTCCTGTTTCGGAGTATCCACCTGAACCATTTATGCAACCTGGGTGTCCAGAAATCGTTGGTGAAAAGCCTCGAATCCGGAGCAGGGGGAGGGACTAAGGACAGGCCAGCCGGCAGAAGCAGGTAGCTGATGCAGAATGCGAGAAGCACTCCCAGGCTGATGTATGTCCCGAAGTGTGAGACAGGCTCTATGCTGTTGTATATGAGTGTCCCGAATCCGATGGCCGTGGTGATGGCCGTGAGGAAGGTGGGCAGGATGGTGTCCCTCACTGACTGGCGGATTGCCTCCTGTTTGGGGAGTCCTTTCCGAAGGAGTTCGAGATACCGGGAAAGTATATGGACGGAATCGCTCATGCCGATCACGAAGAGGATGGTCGGCAGTATCGTGAGCATGATGTCGATATCGTGTCCGAGCAATTCAACGGCGCCCAGGGTCCAGACTATGGCAATGAGCACCACCAGTGTTGGCAACAGTATATTCCAGAAGGAACGGAATGCGACAAGCAGGAAGATGATGGTCAGGATGAGGCTCACTGTGATGAAAATGATCATCTCCCTGGCCATGGTCTCGACATAAATCTTTTGTCCAAGGCTTCGGCCAATGATGTGGGACTCATCGAAACCAAAGGGCGCGATGGCATTTTGAACGGCGATGGCTACATCGTCGCAGGCCTTTTTGGAAAGGCCCTGCTTGTGTTTCATGTTGATGGCTATGGCTGTGCCATCGGGGGAAAAGAATGTACTTCTGTAGAGCTCATTACTGAGAACCCGCGCTGAATCTGCCTTTAAAGCCTCAGCGCCATCTTGCCATGAGAGAACAGGTCTTTTGAAAATACCACCGAAAACCGGGTCTCTCATTACCTCTGACATATCTGTGGGTGACACCACTTCTTCCATGTCTGGAATGGTCCTCAAGACCCTGGTGAGGCTGTCGGCTTTGGCGAGGAACAAGGAATCGAAGGCTCCGTTTTGGTTGACGAGTCCTACGATGATGAAATCATTGTCAGTTTCGAATTTTTCACGGAAGTCGAAGTAGAAATCGCTTTCTTCATTTCCAACGGGGAAGAACTTCTCGAAGTCGTAGTCGAATTTCAGATAGGAAATGCGCCAGATAGCCAACAGGGTGATGGCGGTAATAGTCAGGATGATGAATATACTTCGGCTGCGACTCATGTGTCGGATTGTCAACCCTTGTAAGGCAGGAATGTTTTGTGCGGTGCAAAAAAAAGCCGTCGTGGTTGTCCGACGGCTTTTCTGCTTTTTACAAACCTTACTTTTTCAGCAGGTCGCGTATTTCTGTGAGAAGGATTTCCTCTTTTGTAGGTGCCGGAGGAGCAGCAGGTGCAGCCGGAGCTTCGGCGGCCTTGCGCTTCATGCGGTTAATTCCTTTTACCACAAGGAACATCACAAAGGCCACAATGATAAATTCGATGGCCACTGAAATGAAAGTGCCATAATTAATGGCTACCTGAGCAGCGATTTCTTTTCCTGTGGCATCTACCTCAGCTGGTTTAAGCACAAATAGCCATTCTGACAAGTCCTTGCCCTGAATGAGACCAACGAGAGGCATGACCATTCCTTCAATGAAGGAGTTGGTGAGTTTGGTGAAGGCAGCTCCCATAACGAAACCGACGGCGAGATCGATCAGGTTGCCTTTCATGGCGAATTCTTTGAATTCCTTGAGCATAACAATAGATTTAGGGGGTTTTCAATGGGCCAAAGAAACAAAAAAGATCTTGTGTCGCCTTGCTTTCAGGGTATAAAGAAAAAAAACCGGACGAATCCGGTTTTTTGAATGTCTTTTATCTCACGATCATCACATAACCGGAGTAGTTCTCTCCATCTGACCGGTTGAAGATGTAGAAGTATGTTCCTCCAGGAAGATCTTCCGCTCTCCACTTGTTGTCGTATTTGTCATTTTCATAGACAATGTTTCCCCACCTGTTATAAACGGTCAGCTTACTCTTCGGGAAACCTTCAATTCCTTCAATGACAAAGGTGTCGTTGTATTCATTGGATCCAACCGGAGTGAAGATGTTGGGGATTTTCGTGTCGCATTCCACCACTTCAACATAGATGGTTTCATCCTGTCCGCACTGGTCTTCTACATCAATGAAGAAAGTTCCGGCCTGCAGGGCTATGAATGCATCACTTCCTGAAAGTGCAAGAGCCAGGGTATCGAAATCGTATTCGTATGGCTGTGCCCCGCCTGTCACCATGTCACCTGTTTCGAGACCAAGGCAGAAGTCCACAGAGTCCTGTACTTCAAATGGGTCGGGCTCAGTAATGATGAAAGTTTCTGTCACCTCATTCTGGCAGTAGTCAGACACGGTTACTGTGAATTCTCCGCTGCCTTCAACGTCGTCTGCATCAAATGTTACCGAAGACGAAGACTGACCAGTGCTCCACGAATACTGAAAGTTTGGCGCACCACCAGTCGGAGTTGCGTTCAGCTGAACATTGGCACCCGGGCAAATGAACTCATCATCAATGCTAACCACCATATCGATATAATCCTGAATGAACATAGTCGCTGTCGCAGTGTCGGCATCTCCACAGCTGTTCACGTATGTGTACTGAACAGTGATGCTTTCAGTTCCTTCAGTTACGCTGTCATACAGAGGATTCAAGGGAACCTGTACTGAAATTTCTCCCTCCGGAATGATTACCTCAATCGGAAGGGGTTCGAAATCGCTTCCGCTGGTAGCTGAACCTGTTACAACAATGGTCAGAGTGTCAGCGGTATTGATATTAGGCTGGAAGATGGTGAAGAAACCATCCACACATCCTTCGAGAACGGTGTTTCCAGGAAGGAAAACAGGAGGGTCAACCACTCCGCTTTCGATGCTAAGGGCATTCGAACTGAATGATCCTGCTTCGAGCACTACAATGGATTCCAGTGCGGTATCAGATCCATCACCGATGGCCAGTTTGATATGGTATGTTTCACCACAGATAACCTGTGCTTCTGCCTGGATAGAGACTGTGTGTCCGTTAATCGCGAATCCTTCGTTGTTCGGGTTGTCGATGTAGTACTGAGAATTGATATTCGGGTTTACCGACGAGATCGTAATTGGCAGGAGAGGATCAGAGCCGGGAACATATGCAATGTTGATGGCGCCATCCGGGAAGCCGGGAGGTGAGTTATAAGGACCAGTAATGCCGGGACCTGACAGTAGGAACGCGAATACGTCGTTAAAGCTGGAGTTGATCCAGGTGAGGTATTCATCTGAACCAAAGCTGTAATTAAATTTAAGGCTATCACCTGTCGGAGTAAAATCAAATTCGAGAATGGCCAGGTCGTTCACCGAGCCCACGAAGAAATTCTGTCCGATCAGTGGCGGAACGCTGTTGGCTATGTCGAGAAGGTCCTGATCTCCGCTTATTCCTTCTCCGAAAGGTACTTCATTGAAGTTTCCGGGAGGTACTACGTTGAGCACGTCGGCTGAAGAAAGGATTACACCTTCTCCAAGAGGAAAGTTGGTGCCTTCAAATCCAAAAATTTCACCCAACTGAACAGCGCTACCGGTAAAGGTGATGTTTGTGGCCACGATACCGTCGCCGAGCAGGATTTCCACTGCTTCTTCTGCTGTCAGGTAATTTCCGCCCTGTCCGAAAGACTGCAGGCAGGATGTAAGAGCCAGAATTGCCAGAATTCTTTTCATATTGTTTTGTCGTATGATAAGTAGATGGACAAACTGTGTAAAAAGTTGCCCGTACGCGAAGGTAATTCATTCTGCCAGAGCAGTGGGAAGGCTTGCGATAGTTATGAATATGCCATGTGGATATCGGACAAAAGAAAAGCCCCGGATGTCCGGGGCTTTTCTTGTTTAATCTCCTTATTATCACTTTACTATCATTACATATCCAGAGAAATTCTGGCCATCTGAACGATTGAAGATGTAGTAATAGGTTCCTCCGGGAAGATCTTCCGCACGCCACTTATTGTCGTATTTGTCATTCTCATAGACAATATTTCCCCAGCGATTATATACGGTTAGCTTGCTCTTCGGAAATCCTTCGATTCCCTGAATTTCAAAAGTGTTATTGTACTCATTTGAGCCAACGGGGGTGAAGATGTTCGGGATGTAGGTATCACATTCCACTACCTCCACGTAAATGGTTGCATCCTGACCACATTGGTCTTCCACATCAATGAAGAAAATTCCACCAGTATTGGCAATGAACTGGTCATTGCCCAGATAGGTGAGGGCCAGGGTGTCGAATTCGTATTCATATGGGGTTGCACCGCCGGTTACCAGATCTCCGGTCTCGAGTCCGAGACAGAAGTCCACTGTATCCTGAACATCGAATGGTTCCGGTTCGAAGACCATGAATGTGACTGTTACTTCATTCTGGCAGTAATCTGAAACGGAAACAGTGAATTCGCCTTCTCCATCAATGTCATCGGCATCGAAAGAAACCGATGCACTTGATTGTCCGGAGCTCCATTCATACTGGAATGTTGGTGCACCTCCATCCGGAGTGGCGTTCACAGTGGCGTTATCTCCGGGACAAATAAATACATCCCCGAGATCCAGCGTCATAGGTATGTAATCCTGAATGTACATGGTGGCAGAAGCAGTGTCCTGCTCGCCACATGAATTGAGGTATGTGTATTGAACAGTGATGCTCTCTGTGCCTTCAGTGAGGTTGTCATAAAGTGGAATGAGGTCAACGTTTACCGAAATTGATCCTTCCGGAATGATTACTTCGATGGGGAGAGGTTCAAAGTCGATACCACTTGTGGCTGTACCTGAGATGAAGAGTTGAAGGGTATCAGCAGTTTCAATCTGTGGCTGGAAAATGGTGAAATATCCGTCAACACAACCTTCCAGAACAGTGGCTCCGGGGAGGAATGAAGGAGCGTTTTCAACTGTGCCTTCAATACTTAATGCATTTGAAGAGAAAGAGCCTTCTTCCAGGAATACGGCACAATCAAGCGCTCCGTCGCCTGAGTCGGCGAGGGCCAGCTTGATGTGATAGGTCTGACCACATTGAACTTCAGCACTCGCTGTGAGAGGCACTGTGAATCCGTCGAACTGGATGTAGTAATCGTCAGTGCTCATTGGAGACGTGAAACCATCACCGTTATCCACGTAATAGGTTCCGTTGTTATTGAGATTCACATTGTCGATGGTTACGGGCAGGCTGGTGCCGGGAACCAGTGCGATGTTGATGGCGTCATTGCTGTATATCCCATCAATGCCAGGTCCGCTGAGGAAGAAGCCAAAGATGTCGTTGAATGAAGAGTTCACCCATTCCATGTATTCCTCGCTGCCCCATACATAGTTGAACGAAATGGAGTCGCCGGTTGGGATAAAGTCGAACTCAATGATACACCAGTCGTTGATACCAAATCCTGAGCTGATGGCGATGAGGTCCGGGTCATTTCCACCGAAATTTCCCAGCCCGGTGTCGACCGTAAGTCCACTGCTGTTATTCGGACCCACTGCTACGGTGATTCCACCGGAAGCCATGAGCAAACCATTGCTGATACCAACATTGGCATCTGCACTGTTGAAGCTTCCAACCTGAAGTACGTTAATATTGGCAGGGCCGCCGTTGAATGTGATGTTGGATGCCACAACGCCCTCACCCAGAAGAACATCCTGAACGTACTCTTCGACTGTCATGGTGTTGTCCAGAACAAGCTGAGCACGAAGGTTCATTGCACAGCATGCCAGAACAAAGAACAAAATTCCTTTTAGTTTCATATTCGTCATTTGAATTACCCGATTGACCAAAAAGATGGTCTTGTGGTTGCCTGCCGACAAAAAAACTGATTTACCTCACTACAGTGATGTGTCCGGTTTTTTCGATAAAGTTTCCGCGAATTCCTTCGGCCTTAACAAAGTAAGAGTAGACACCGTCTGGCACGAAGTACTCGCCACCCTTTTGACCACCTGTCCATGCTTCATTGATATCGTCGCTTTGATAAACGATATCGCCCCAGCGATTGAAAACGATAATTTCGAAATGGAGTATATCGTGGCCATAAGCCTGAAAAACTTCATTTACACCGTCACCATCCGGAGTGAAGCAATTGGGGATATATAAGTCGGCAAGGGGATAGAAGATTTCCGTCACAGATTTGCTGCATCCCAACTCACCGGTTACTTCGAGTGTAACCTGCCAGGGTTCAAGGGAGTCGAAAGTGTGAAATGGACTGAATTCTTCGGATGTCGAGCCATCACCAAAATACCATATGTACGAGACAGCGTCGTCGCTGAGGTTGTTCAGCTGAACATCCCAATCGCCGATATAGTCAACGGTAAATGCAGGGAATACATCTTCTACACCGACGAAGACAGAGGTTTGATCGCTGTTTCCACACTCATCAGTTACGGTTACGGTGTATGTGGTGCTCTCCATAGGGAGGTCGTACAGATATGGGTTTTCACCCGGATCAGGAGACCAGGCATAGCTGTATTCTCCCACGCCTCCGGTAGCGAATACCTCTAAGTCAACACCATTTCCGATGCAAACCGCTGTATCAGGAATATTCATTGAACTGAGTATCGGTACAGGTGGCACCAGAATGTTGATCTGATCTGAATTTGAATTACCGCATTCATCTTCGACCTGCAACGAAACAGAGGTACTTGAGTATGTCTGGAAATTTTGGGTCGGGTCCTGACCAATTTCAAGTCCCTGGTATATCCAGGTGTATGAATAAGATCCCACACCACCTGATACCTGAGAAACAAGCAGATTTTCATCAATACAGGTTGTGGTAATATCCGGACCAAGGTCAACAATCACGGGCACCGGTGGAACGGTAACGTCGATTTCATCGGTAGCAGAATTTCCACACTGATCCTCAACCACGACAGACAGGACAGCATCATCTATTACCTGCAGGTTGAAATCCTCTTCGA
>JBEAZL010000072.1:0-3733 GCA_041170085.1 Bacteroidota bacterium | reverse complement strand
GGTTGTATTCAATATGAACCCTTTACGTTCAGAAGTCGTCGACTTAGATCTTTCTTCCTTGCCCACGGGCGCATACCTCATCCGCACCCAAGATGCTCTGGGCAGAATGTGTATTTCACAGGTGGTGCTGAAAGAGTAATCCCTTGCTTGCTGATAATCAGTCTAGCCAATGGTGAGATAGTCTGCGCCCTCACTATAGTTAATGCGATGGCAAATTTTGAAATGCCAATTATAGAATAATATAAACCTGCTAACTTACGAATTCATCATCTCCTCAATCTCTTCAGCCTCTAATGGGAAGGCTGCAAAGAGATCGGTATTTCCGGATGCGGTGATGACAATGTTGTTTTCCAGACGGATTCCCAGATTTTCTTCGCGGATGTATATGCCGGGCTCAACAGTGAAAACATTTCCCTCTTCAACTGGTCTTGTCCAGTCTCCTACATCATGCACATCCAATCCAAGGAAATGCGATGTTCCATGCATAAAATACTTCTTGTATGCAGGCCATGCGGGGTCCTGACTGGCGACATCCTGTGATGATATCAGCTTCAGGTCCATGAGTTCTTTGGTCATCAGCTCTCCCACTGCCTTGTGATATTCGTGCATCAGCACTCCCGGTTTCAGAAGCGATGTAGCTCCTTTCATCACGCGCAATACCGCATTGTAAACATCTTTTTGTCTGGGAGTGAACTTCCCTGAAACAGGCGCACAACGGGTCATGTCAGCATTGTAGTTTCCATATTCAGCACCAACATCCATCAGAATAACATCTCCGTCTTTGCACGGCATGTCGTTCGATATGTAGTGAAGCACACAGGCGTTGAAACCACTGGCGATGATCGGTGTGTAGGCAAATCCGCGCGAACCGTGTCTGATGAATTCATGAATGTATTCGGCTTCAATTTCATACTCCATCACACCGGGTTTGATGAATTTCAGCACGCGCTCAAATCCTGCACGTGTAATATCTACCGCTTTCTGAAGCTGTGCAACTTCCTGGGGCTGCTTTACAGCCCTGAGATGATGCATCAGTGGTGCGCTGCGTTCTATGGTGTAATGCGGATAGTGTTCTCTGAACCATTTGGAGAATCGCATTTCTCGCGTCTCAACTTCTACTGATGCACGTGTATGCTCATTGCTGTTGAGGTAAACTCCTTTGGCCTCAGCCAGAAGTCCGCGGAGGACTTTTTCAAAATCACTGAGCCAGTAAACTGTCTGAACTCCGGTCTGCTGACGGGCTTGTTCTTTGGTGAGTTTTGCTCCTTCCCAGATCGCAATCTGTTCATTCGTTTCGCGGAGAAAAAGTATTTCACGGTGATGCGGATGAAACGAATCCGGAAAAATCACCAGGATGCTTTCTTCCTGATCTACTCCGCTCAGATAAAATATATCCGAAGCTTGCTTAAACGGCATTGTGCCGTCCGCACTGGTGGGCATGATGTCATTAGAGCAGAATATGGCAAGATGTCCGGCCTTGAGTTTTGCAGAAAAATTCTTGCGGCTCTGTATGTAAAAGGCTTTGTCTATAAGTGAATATCTCATGGTAGTGATTCCGATAATTCTTTCATCAATTTTTAATGCCAACCAGATCCAGCATAAAGGCGTACTCCAGTGCGATCTCCTTCAGTGCCCTGAACCTTCCGCTTTGTCCGCCGTGTCCGGCATCCATGTTGGTGTGCAGAAGCAGAACGTTCTGATCGGTTTTCATATCACGCAGCTTAGCCACCCATTTGGCGGGCTCCCAGTATTGCACCTGACTGTCCCAGTATCCGGTTGTCACAAGCATGTTGGGGTAGTCCTTTTTCTCAATGTTATCGTATGGCGAGTAGGTCATGATGTAATCAAACTGCTCCTTGATTTTCGGATTACCCCATTCGTCAAACTCACCCGTGGTGAGGGGAATGGTTTCATCCAGCATGGTGTTGATTACGTCAACAAATGGAACTGCTGCAACGACACCTCTCCAGAGATCCGGACGCATGTTAACTACGGCGCCCATGAGCAATCCACCGGCGCTGCCGCCCATGGCGAAGAGTTTTTCTTTCGAAGTGTACTTTTCGGCGAGCAGGTAATCGGCACAATCTATAAAGTCGTAGAAAGTGTTTTTCTTGTTGAACATTTTTCCGTTTTCATACCAGTCGCGACCCATTTCCTGTCCGCCCCTGATATGGGCAATGGCAAACACAAAGCCTCTGTCGAGCAATGAGAGTCGGTTGGTACTGAAATACGCATCTGTTGACGCACCATATGAACCATAGGCATAGAGCAGACATGGAGCCTGACCATTTCTTTCAACGCCTTTCTTATATACCAGAGATACGGGAACCTTGACACCATCTCTTGCGGTTACGTACAAACGTTCAGAGGTGTACTGTGTGGCATCATATCCGCCAACTACTTCCTGCTGTTTCAGAAGCTTGCGCTCCCTGCTGTTCATGTTGTAGTCGAAAGTACTGTTCGGGGTAACCAGCGATGAATAGCCGAACCGAAGGGTTTCGGTATTGAAATCAGGGTTAACACCTATGTACGCAGTGTAAGCGGGATCAGGGAATTCCATATAGTGTTCCTGCTTGTTATCCCAGCGGATAATGCGGAGGTTGTTCAGGCCGTTGCGGCGTTCATCCACCACGAGGTAATCCTTGAAGATTTCGATGCCTTCAAGAAGTACATCCTGACGATGGCCGATAACTTCTCTCCAGTTTTCTTTGCCTGTCTTGTCCAGCGGACATTCCATCAGGCGGAAATTCTTCGCGTCCATGTTGGTCACGATGTAGAACTTGTCGCCGAAGTGATCGATACTGAATTCATGGTTGCGCTCGCGCCCCTGAAACAGTCTCCACTTGCCATCGGGATTATCGGCCTCAAGCACACGGTATTCATTGGATACCGTTTGGGAGCTACCGATGATCAGGAATTTATCGCTCTTCGTTTTGTACACATAGCAGCTGAAGGTTTCGTCCTTCTCCTCATATACCAGTTCGTCGGCAGATTGCGGAGTGCCCAGACGGTGTTTCCATACCTGATAGGAGCGCAGGGTCTTTTTGTCCTGCTTATTATAAAATACTGTTTTGTTGTCGTTCGCCCACGTTACACCTCCGGTAGTATTTTCAATCTTGTCGGAGAGCACCTGACCTGTAGTCAGGTCTTTGAACGAAACCGTGTATTGTCTGCGGCTGAGGATGTCTTCTCCATAGGCGACGATCTTGTTGTCTTCGCTGATGGAGTAACCGCCAAGAGACCAGAAATCCTTCCCCTTAGCGAGTTCCGGACCATTGATCACGATTTCCTCTGCTCCTGTTTCAAGACTTTCCTTCTTGCGGCAGTAGTAGGCGTAATCCTGCCCCTTCTCGAAGCGGGTGTAATACCAATATCCGTTGTCCTTGAATGGCACACTTTGGTCGTCTTCCTTGATGCGGCCCTTGAGCTCTTCGAAGAGTTTGTTCTGAAGCTCTTCCGTATGGGCGAGCATGGCCTTGGTATAGTCGTTCTCGGCATTCAGATAGTCGAGTACAGCTTTGGTTTCAGGAAGGGAATCGCCCTTCTCTTTTTGTTCATCGCTGAGGCGCATCCAGAAATATGGATCATGCAGGGTGTAGCCGTGTATTTCAGTAACGTGATCTTCTTTTTTAGCGATCGGTGGTTGTGGTTTGCTGGTGTCTTGCATAGTGGATTTATCGGAAGAATTTTCCCCGCATGAATTAACGAAAATAGCCAGGGAGCAAAGTGAGAT
>JBEAZL010000071.1:0-3633 GCA_041170085.1 Bacteroidota bacterium | reverse complement strand
GGCTGCTGATATCTCTCTGCCCATATCTTGTATCGCGTTCCATTGAAGAGATTCAATCCGCGTGAAATGGTGTTGTCGAAAACGTATTCCACCTTCAGACCGAGATTGTATTCGTTGTAATTGGGTGAAACCAGACTTGGCGGATCCAGCGACAATGAAACCAGTCTGTCGTTGCGCAACATGGTCGTGAATCGGATACTTGTCAGCTCATCGATGGGATACCTGATCTGGTATTGCACCGAGTGGGTGTATGAACGCAGACGATATACACCAAAATCCTGCAGCTGACTCTGCCTCTGGAACATGAGCTTGCGGTCTGTTCTCTTCGACAAATTTTCATAGCTCAATCCGTAATCGTTGCTCTGCAGATCGCCAGACAACCTGAAACCACCGACGATCTTGCGATCCTCAAAAAGATCACTGACACCCAACTTGATCAATCCCGATATACCCGGATTGATAGATGTCGGTCCTGAAAAATTCTGATAGAAACTATTGGTGAAACTGTTGTCAACCTGTGTCAGAACGTAATCTGTGGCAAAGTTTATCCTGTAGGTACGCGAACGCGGAAACTCAAAAGGTTTCGCAACCGTATCTGCCTTCAGAGTGTCCACAGCTCCCACTTCCTGAATCCTGACAGACTCCTTTTCATATTGATAGTTCTGTCGTTCATCCTCGAAAACATAGTTGGTGATATCAATCTCCTTTCCACCTAAAGTATCAACATGATAGGTGACATTCGGATTGTTCATCATAACCGGTTTGTTCTGTCCTGTGGATGACTGACCAGTGGGAGCTTCAGGAACCGCAGAGCCATCGGCGCTGATCGAATATTTCGAAAACAGATATTTACCGTCCTTCCGGAAGACCAGTGAGTACTGATCTTTAGACTCGTTGACCTGATAATCAACCGGACTTCTTGGAAATGATGATAACCTGTCAGTTACATTGAAATAGCGATAATGAATGGTAGTGTCTATCCTGCTGATGGCGCTGTCGATGGTGCAAATAAACCTGTCTGCGACTTCGCGCTGCCTGCTCAGAAATGTATAATGCCCCGGCGAATATCCCGCTGGCAAATACTCGTGTGCCTCCGGTGTGGAGGTAATTTTCTCCAGCGGGAATAACCTGTTCTCCAGATTGAAAATGTATATGTCGTGCTCGTTCGGATACAACTCAACCGGCACATCCGTTCTGAGTGTATCATCGGGCCTGTTGCTCGAAAAAATGATTGCCCCGGAGTTCCTGATAAATCGCGGGTTCATATCATCCCAGATATCGTTTGTAAGACGTTCATGGTTATTACCGATGATCTGATACAGATACAAATCCGTCTGACCGCGGTTGACACCGCTGAAAATCATCTTCTGTCCATCATCACTATATGACATATCAATGATCTTCTCGATCTGGAATACTTCACGCGTATTCAGTTCCTTTTCGTCGGTGTTGTAACTGGCGAGGAATGTCTGTCCGCGCCGCTCATAGGCCCACGACAGGATCAGCGAAGAGGGGTGCCACGCCAGAACAGGGAAAGTATAATCTGTCAGTCTGTCCAGTTTATATTCCTTCTTGAAAATTCTCCTGGTTTTGCCGGTACGCCATTCATGAAGCCACACCTTGTACTGGCCCATCTCGTTGGTCACCCAGGCAACGTATTTTCCGTCGGGACTCAGCCTGAACTGGCTATACACATACTTGCTCTTTTGCCTGACAGGTATCTCGCCCAGATACTTGCTTATTTTCTTCAGTTGCTTCATACTGAACGCTGATACGGGCATCGATGGCGTTCCCGGAACGATTTCATTTCTAATGGCAGTTTGGCCTCTCTGCTTGTAATAATCGATGTAATCGCGGGTAACGCTTTCAACCGATAAACCCAGAACATAGAGGAAACCACTCTCCACATTCCTGCTGATGCGCGTCATGTAAAGAATATTCGGGATAACCGATTCTCCGTAGACCTCAGCTATGTAATTCCAGAAAGCTTTTCCGGCGAGCGTGGCATCGTCCCCGTACAGGCGGTTCAGCGACTTGAATTTCTTCGACAACAAAATATCCCTGATCCCGGATTCCAGATCGCTATTCCATCCGGATGCTGCATATGAAATGATTCCTTCTTCGAACCACTTAGGCATGCTCATGAGGGTATTACTCTTGAGCACATCTTTCCAGTCTCCTCCGTACATCATTTGGGTGAACAGCACTCTGGCCAGATTCTCGCGAATCTGTTCGTTCATCCTGCGGTGGTCTGTCTCGTAGAAGACAAACATCTTATTGCCCAGAATACGGGCTGTCCCGCCGATATTGAACTCATCGTCGTTACGGATGCCGATATTGCTCTGCCTGAATTCTCCATGATTGAGGTAGCTCAGGATTTGAATCTTGTCGTCGAGGGTATAATCAAAAAATCCTTCGAGCTGACCGAGGTTCTTCTCAGCAGAGAGGAGCGTGTACTTGGCGAGATTTTCTCCGCCTACATAGAAATATACCTCGAAGTGATCCGATGGCAGATAAAACCAGTCGTATTCCTTGTATTGAACCCGATTCTTACCAAACTCCAGATTAGAGCCCTGATAGAATTGACCCATCGCTGACGACGCGAGAAGACATACCCCTGACAGGAGCATGGCCAGCATACGCATCCTAAGAGACAATTCTTTCATTCCGTGCATAAAAGTAACCCGTTTTGGCCTGTTCTTATTGCCATTCGCACCCTGAAATCCTTACCTGTGCCAAAAACTTTCCATTAGATAACCGGTCAAAAGCCCATTTCGTTCCACGAATTCCACAAAAAACATACCCGGGACCTTTCTGAGTCAGCTTTTCCGAAGTTAAGGAGCCCGATTTCCTGAATCAGATCATCTGTCTTTACTTCGCCGGCTTTAAAGCCACCCGAGCCATATGCTTCATATACAAACTTTCACTTTTAACCCCTTCCAGGAGAACACTTATGTGATTCACACACCTGATGGTGAGTGCATTATTGTTGATCCCGGCATGAGCAATACAGCTGAGGAAAACAGTCTTGCCACATACATTTCCGAACACAACCTCAGACCAGTCAGATTACTTCTCACGCATGCCCACATAGACCACATATTGGGCAACGAGTTCGTTCACAGGAAATATCACCTTCTTCCGGAGATGCACGAAGCTGAGATTTCCGTGCTGGAAAGGGCTCCCCAGAGTGCGCAGTTGTTCGGCATCTCCTATTCTGACTCGCCGAAGCCTGACAATCTGCTGAAGGAAGGAGACACCTTTTCCATCGGTGGCTATCAGTTCGGGGTGTTGTTTGTTCCAGGCCATGCCCCGGGACATCTTGCTTTTTACTGTGCCGAACTCAGTGTGGTGATTTCAGGTGACGTTCTGTTTGAGGGAAGTGTAGGCAGGGTTGATCTTCCGGGATGCAACGCCGCAGATCTGCTGAATTCCATACAGAAGAAGATGTATGCACTTCCTGAAGATACTCAGGTGCTGCCAGGACATGGTGCACCTACAACCATTGGAGCTGAAAAACGCAGCAACTACTTTGTCAGGGAGAATGACCAGAATCTGATCTGATTAACGACTGCGCTTGAGGGTAAAAGAAAAGGTTGAACCCTCTCCCAGTTTGCTTCGCACACCGATGGT
>JBEAZL010000070.1:0-4626 GCA_041170085.1 Bacteroidota bacterium | reverse complement strand
CTACCTCGTATCCTGAAGGGCCCAGATATATCCCGCGTTCGAGAAGTTCATGGTGGAACACTGCGAAAGAACTCATGCCCGAAGGATCGATTTCGTCTGAACGCCTGATTGATTTCTGTTCCGAAAAGGATACCCAGAAGATGCTGCCACAGGAGAACATGTGAAATGGCAGGCCTATTTGCTGAGCATAAGCAGATACTTCGCTTACGAGTTTTTCAGTTCTGTTTTGAAGTGTGTTGTAGAAGCCGGGCTTCAGGCACTCTTTCAGTTGAGCGATACCGGCGGCCATGGCGACAGGGTTTCCTGAAAGTGTACCCGCCTGATAAACGGGACCCTGCGGAGCCACCATGTTCATGATTTCTTTTTTACCGCCGTATGCACCAACAGGCATTCCTCCGCCGATGATCTTTCCGAAAGTGATGATGTCGGGTCTGATATCGTACAGACCTGCTGCACCTTCAAAGCCCACGCGGAACCCGCTTATCACCTCATCGAAAATGAGCAGGGATTTATGGGCATCACATATTTCACGAAGGAACTTCAGGAATTCACCATCCTGAAGCAGCAATCCGTTGTTGGCGGGTACGGGCTCGATAATCACACAGGCGATGTCGTTGCCGTAAGTATGAAATGCTTCTTTGGCTGCCTGAATATCGTTCAGAGGCACCACTACTGTTTCAGCCGCGTATGTTTCGGGTATTCCGGCGGATGAAGAAGTGCCAAGTGTGGCAAGACCACTTCCGGCTTTCACCAGAAGGCCGTCCACATGACCATGGTAACAGCCTTCAAATTTCAGCACCTTGTTGCGGCCGGTAAATCCTCGGGCAAGACGGATGGCGCTCATCACAGCTTCGGTACCGCTGCTTACAAATCTTATTTTTTCTATGTAGCGATGGTTCTCCAGAATGAGTGAAGCGAGATCATTCTCCAACTGTGTGGGCGCACCAAAAGAGCTGCCCCTTGAAGCAGTTTCACATACCGCCTTCACCACCGGAGCCGGAGCGTGACCCAGGATAAGCGGGCCCCATGAGCAGCAAAAGTCAATAAAGCTGTTTCCATCGACATCCCATACCCGGGCTCCTTCGCCTTTCTCGAAAAAGACCGGTGTTCCGCCAACTGATTTGAACGCTCTTACCGGAGAGTTCACACCGCCGGGAAACAGCTCCAGTGCGGCTTTGAAAAGAGATTCTGATTTTTCGCGTTTCATATGATTTTGAAGGGTACAAAGCTACCTAAGCGGGGTTCAGACCTTTGTCATATCAGAGTCGGGAAGAAGGATTTCTTCCGACACAACCTTTGATGCCTTAACTTGGTCTGATAAACCGTGAAGCACCTGTACTACATACTGACCCTGGTCATTGTTCTCGCCATGGGTTTCGTGCCTGTTCGTTCCCAGACTACCAGCGACTGTGGCGGAGCCATTCAGGTATGTGAGGGCTTTTACGAGGAAACATCTGCTCCGCTGAATACAGGCGAAGTGAACGACATTGTCGTTTCATCATGCAATTTCGGAGAATTCAATTCGGTGTGGTATGTTTTCACAGTGCAGGAGGACGGACTTTTGTCGTTCATTCTCGACCCTGCAGAAGACAACAGTGATTACGACTGGAGCTTGTTTGACATCACAGCTAATGGATGCGCGGGAGTAGATGATGGCAGCTCGCCGGAGGTTAGCTGCAACTCCTGGGGTGTTCTTGGGGTTAATGGATCCACGGGAATATCTACAGCTCAGGGAGGTTCGGGAAACTCCAACGGTCCCGGCGACCTGAATGGTCCACCGTTCAATGCCGATCTCCCAGTGACGGCCGGAACCACCTTTGCTCTCGCGGTAATGAACTGGTCATCGTCGCCCGACGGATATACACTGGATTTCGGGGAAAGCACGGCGTCCATTTTTGATGATGATCCTCCTTTTCTGGTATCGGCCACCCCCAATTGTTCAGGATCTGAATTGACCGTTGTTTTCAGCGAGAACATTGTGGTTGCGACAATGGATCTTGAAGATTTTACCATCACAGGACCGGGCGGTACTTATGCTATCGGATCTATTGAACCCGCATCGGGTGCGGTAAGTATGGACAACACGTTTGTCTTTGCGCTCAGCGGCCCCATGGTCGATTCAGGTACCTATACCCTTGTTCTGGAACCGGGAGCAGAGTTTGTGGAAGACGCATGCGGTAACACTGCGACAGGAACACTTGACTTTGATGTCAGTGGCCTCATGTCGTTCGAATATACCACTACAGCGGCGTGCAATGGAGCTGGCGGAGTGATTGAAATCACATCGTCAACCGGAGGCACTGATCCCATTGTTTTCAGCCTGGACGGAGCCGATCAGACAGATCTGATTTTCGATGGCCTCGGTCCTGATGTGTATGTGGTTGCTATGACAGATGCAACTGGTTGTGAGTTAGAATTGAATGTAATCGTAGACAACTTTGTACTGACGGTAGATGCCGGATCAGATCAGAATCCCTGCGAGATGGGAACTTTTCTCGAAGGAGATTTTAATGGAGGAGAGTTCGAGTGGATTATTCCTGACGGTATCATCATTTCGGATCCATCCGATCCCGCGACATTTGTGTCTGCTGATACCGAAGGAACCTATACCCTGGTGGCCACTGCGACCCTCGGTTCTTGTTTCGTCGAGGCGGCCATGAATCTGACGCTGTCGATGCCCATGGATCCTGAAATCACTGTACAGGACGTTTCGTGTCACGGATTTTGTGATGGATTTATTTCTGTGACTTCAAATTCGGGGGCACTCACCGCTACGTTGAGCGGCACACCTTCAGGCGGAGAGGAGTTTGCCTTTTCTGACCTGTGTTTCGGGTCATACGAGCTGGCGCTTCAAAATTTTGCGGGATGTGTTTTCACTGATGAAATATCCATCACCCAACCTCCGGAAATAGTTGCCAATTTCTCGGCTACCCCTCAGCCTGCGGAGGTGCCTGAAACTGAGATTTCCTTTTTCAATGAATCATTGAACGATACTACCGTGTACTGGCAATTCGGAAACCCGGTGTTGGGAGAGTCGGATGAGGAAAATCCTGTGTTCGAGTTTCCTCAGGGTGTTGGAGGGGTTTATGAAGTTACCGTTGTAGCAACAGATATTTACGGATGTATAGACGCAGTAACCGGTCAGATCCTCATTGAAGACAACTTCATGGTTTTTGCTCCCAATGCATTCTCGCCGGACAACGATGGAATCAACGATGTCTTCCAGATCACGTTTTCATACGAACCACTCGAATATCGCCTGCTGATTTTCGACAGATGGGGCGAGCCGGTCTTTCAGAGTACCGATTTCAGACAGGCATGGATGGGTAATATGTCCGGAGGGACACATTATGTCCAGAATGGCGTATATACCTGGGTTCTGGAGGTTCGGGGCAACGAGCCGGATATCCGCAACTACACGGGATCCGTGACCGTAGTCAGGTAGTTCCCGAAAAAGGGGAAATACTTATTTCCTTTGCATTCCGAAAGAAAGATCATGGAATACCGGAATACCGAAGAATTTGCCCATTCGTCAGACCAAACAGATTCGCTGTCTCATCTGCGCAATCAGTTTCTCTTTCCAAAACACGAAGGCGAGAATGTACTTTACTTCACAGGAAATTCTCTCGGGCTCCAGCCCGCAGGTGTGAAGGAGGCGTTGCTGACTGAGTGTGAGGACTGGGAGAAGTGGGGAGTTGAAGGTCATATGCATGCCCGCAATCCATGGTATTCTTACCACGAGAGATTTACAGAAGGTGCGGCGAAGCTCGTTGGAGCGCGCGAGAGCGAGGTGGTTGTGATGAACCAGTTGACCGTGAACCTTCAGCTTTTGCTCGTTTCGTTTTTCAGGCCACAAGGAAGGAGGAGAAAGATTCTGTTTGAATACAGGCCTTTTCCAAGCGACCAGTACGCCTTCGAATCGCAGGCCAGGATTCATGGCCTCGATCCATCAGATGTATTGGTTGAAATGAAACCTCGTGAAGGCGAAAGAACCCTTCGCACGGAGGATATTGTCGCCCGGATCGAAGAGCTGGGAGATGAATTGGCACTGGTTTGTTTTGGCGGTGTAAATTATTTCACAGGGCAGTTTTTTGATATATCAACAATCACTGCCGCAGCGCACCGTGTGGGCGCATATGCCGGGTTTGATCTGGCCCATGCCGCAGGGAATCTCCCTCTCAGCCTTCATGACTGGAATGTTGACTTTGCCTGCTGGTGTACCTATAAATACCTGAACTCAGGACCAGGAAGTGTGGGTGGGGTTTTTATACATGAGAATCATGTAAGCAATCGCGATCTGCCTCGTCTGGCGGGATGGTGGGGCCACGATAAAAAGAAGAGGTTTCTCATGGAGCCTCACTTTGAGCCCATGTTATCGGCAGAGGCATGGCAGTTGAGCAATGCGCCTGTATTCTCCATGGCCGTTCATAAGGTGGCACTTGACATGTTCACAGAAGTTGGTATGCCTGCTTTGCGAAAGAAGGCCATAGAACTCACCGGATACGTGGAATATATTCTGAATCATGTTGCAGCTTCCACGGGCGTAGCACTCGACATCATCACGCCGAAACGCCCGGAGGAGCGGGGCTGTCAACTCTCTGTAGTTGTTCCCAATGCCACATCAGC
>JBEAZL010000069.1:0-4577 GCA_041170085.1 Bacteroidota bacterium | reverse complement strand
ACATGGGTGTCTTCCTCCGCAACCGCCCGAATACTGCTCACGGCATCACCGGTGCAGCATGTGAGCGACATGGCGCAGGTTTCCCCCGGACGGATATAGTACAGCAACAGTTCATTTCCTTCGCTATCCTCCCTCATGATTTTCAAAGTACCCGACATAACGAGAGGTATGTACTTAATGTACTGACCGATATCCATCATCATCTCGCCGGCCGGGATATCCATTTCCTTCCCCTCCGAAATGATGGCCTCACGGGCCTCGGGTTCATATATATCCGGAAATACCTTGCGAACGTCCTGTTCAGTCATAATCTCGCCTGTTTTAGTCAGATGCTGGTCAAATGTCGTAAATCCCAATGAAAAACGTGCGGAATTACATGACAACTCTCAGCCTCCGAAAAAAGTTCTGTGCCTATCTTTCGGCGGTAAATAATGTGTGTATGAGCAACAAAGACTGGCCTCTCTGGGAAGTTTTCATCCGCAGTAAGCAAGGCTTAAATCACAAGCATGTAGGCAGCTTACATGCCACCGATGCTAAGATGGCAATTGAAAACGCACGAGATGTGTACACCCGCCGAATGGAAGGAGTGAGCATCTGGGTGGTGCGCAGCGAAGACATTACAGCTTCGAGCCCCGACGACAAGGATATCTTGTTTGATCCGGCAAATGACAAGGTTTACCGCCATCCTACTTTCTACAATATTCCTCCGGAAGTAGGCCACATGTAATATTGGTTATGGTATGAACAACAGCGAGAAATTTGAATACCTCCTTCGTCTGGGAGACAACGTGTTAATTCTCGGTCAGCGACTTTCAGAATGGTGTGGACATGGTCCTGCACTCGAAGAGGATATTGCACTGACCAACCATGCTTTGGACTATCTGGGCCAGGCAACATTATTGCTGAAACACGCGGGTGAAACAGAAGGAGCAGGTCGCGATGAAGATCAGTTGGCCTTTCTTCGTGATGCCCCTGAATTCCGTAACTGCCTTATTGTTGAATTGCCGGTTGGAGATTATGCGTTTACCGTAGCCCGCCAGTTTGTATTCAGCACATGGTATGAACTCGTGCTTGAACAACTTCTCAATTCCACTGATGAATTCCTCAGGGAGTTTGCGGCGAAGAGCATCAAGGAGGCCCGATACCACAAACAGCATGCGCAGGACTGGGTTTTGCGTTTGGGAGATGGCACCGACGAAAGTCACAGCAGAATGCAGAAAGCTTTCGATGAAATCTGGAACTATACACCAGAGCTTTTCGAGATGGACGAACTCGAAAAATCAGCTGTGGCCGCCGGAGTTGGACCCGACCTGAACGAAATTCGGACTGCATGGTCTGAGAAAATGAAAGAAACCCTTCAGGCAGCCACATTACAAATGCCAGCTGACGGATGGGGACACAAAGGAGGCAAGAGGGGAAATCACACCGAACACCTCGGCTATATTCTTGCCGACATGCAATTTCTTCAAAGGGCTTATCCAAATGCCCGTTGGTAAGAACATTCTGAAGGTGCTTCAGGTTACACAGAAATGAAGCCAGAGATCAATGATATATGGAAAGTACTGGGCGAGATAGAAGACCCGGAGATTCCCGTGATCAGCATTGTTGAGCTGGGAGTTGTGCGCGATGTATCCTGGAATGGGGATGAACTGGTCGTGAGCATGACGCCCACTTACACCGGTTGTCCGGCGATGAAGGCCATGGAAGACGATGTTAGGGAAGTGCTGAACGAACTTCACATCGAAAAATTCACGATAAAGACGGTTCTCTCGCCTCCGTGGACTACAGATTGGATCACTGATGAAGCCCGGGAAAAGCTGAGAGAATACGGAATTGCCCCACCACTTAAAACGAGTGCTGACAAACTTTCACTTATGGGGAGGTCAAGGGACATTTCCTGCCCCAGATGCGGTTCCAGACACACCAGCATGATATCCCAATTCGGCTCCACTGCATGCAAGGCTTTATACAGATGTGAAGACTGCAGGGAACCATTCGATTATTTTAAGTGCATCTGAAAAGCCTGCTATCAGGCATCTCCGCATATTCCTGCTGACATTTTGAAACCCTGAAGGGGTATGTCACGTTTCAAACACTGTTTATGGACGGTTAGCGTATCTGCGAGATACGGAATAGAACAACTACCACCACCCGATCCTGATTTTTATACCCGTTCTATTCAATAACCAAACCTGACTTTCAACAGGAGAGACCACGCGAACGCGAGGTCTTTTTCCTTTTATAGCGTTTCCGGATTTCAGACATATTCCGATAACTCCAGCCAGCGAAAGCCTTTTTCATCGAGCTCGCTGATAACAATTCCGAGTCTTTCAGTGGCCTTCATCAGGGCCACATGATCAGAAATTCCGGAAGCCACCAGTTGCTCCAGTTCGGCTCTCTCCTTTTCCAGCTGAGGTATTTCTGAACTCAGCTTGTCATATTCCATTTTCTCTTTAAAGGAAAGTTTCTTCTTCGGAATATCGGCTGATGGCTGGGGCTTTTCAATGACCACAGATTTGCTGGCCTCGCGATCTGAAATGCGCTCTGCTTCGATTTCTTTCTCCCTTTCACGGCGGTAATCAGCATAGCTTCCCAGAATGTCTTTAACATGTCCTTCACCGTCAAGAACAAACATATGATCAACCAATTTGTCGAGAAAATACCTGTCGTGACTCACGATGATGAGACATCCGGGATACTGCATCAGATAATCCTCAAGGACTGAAAGCGTGAACACATCCAGATCATTGGTCGGCTCGTCGAGTATCAGGAAGTTCGGATTCTTCATAAGCACCAAGAGCAGCTGAAGTCGCTTCTTCTCGCCACCGCTTAACTGCTCCACAAACTGAAAATGCATGTGTTTGGGGAACATGAATCGCTCCAGCATCTGGGCCGCAGTGATTGTCTTTCCTTTAGTCAGCGGTATGAAGTCTGCAATTTCCCTGACGATATCTATTATCCGCATCGACTCCTTGAGAGCCACGATGTTCTGGTTGTAATATCCGAAAACAACAGTCTCGCCCACGACAACCTTTCCGCTGTCGGGCTCAACGTTTCCGGTGAGCATATTGAGAAAAGTGGTCTTGCCCGCGCCGTTTCTTCCCACAATACCGAGCTTTTCACCAGTCTTGAAGACATAATCAAAACCATCGAGAACGAGGGTTTTGCCAAGCCTCTTTTTAACCTTGTGCAACTCGACAATCTTGCTTCCCATCCGCTGGACATTTATCTCCAGTTCGAGTGAAGCATCTTCGGGCCTCTTGCGGATTTCTTCGCGCAAAACACGAAAATCATCCATCCGCGATTTGCTCTTCACAGTTCTTGCCCTGGGCATCTTTCTCGCCCATTCCAGTTCACGTCTGAAGAGATTAAGCTGCTTTTCCCGCGTGGCTTCCTCAAGCAGTTCCCGTTCTCCCTTTTTTTCGAGATAATAACTGAAATTGCCTTTATAGCGATAGACCGATTCATTCTCCAGCTCCAGGATTTCATCGGTGATGTTCTCGAGGAAATATCTGTCGTGAGTGATCATGAACAAGGTCATGTTCGACTTCCCGAGATACTCTTCGAGCCATTCTATCATATCGAGATCCAGGTGGTTGGTAGGCTCGTCGAGCATCAGAAAATCCGGTTCTTCAATGAGAACTTTGGCAAGGGCTACCCTTCTTCTCTGTCCGCCTGAAAGTGTTCCGGTCACAGCAGAAAGATCATGTATAGCCAGCCGGCCAAGGATCTGGGTTGCCTTGGCTTCGTACGACCATCCGCCTGTCTTGTCCATGTCATCATGCGCCCGCTGGATAGACTTCTCGTCACCGGATAAAAGTGCAAGTTCATATGCAGCTATTGCCCGGGTAATTTCATTGTTGGCTGAGAAAATATTTTCGATGATGGTTTTGGACAAATCCAGTTCATCATCCTGAGCGAGATGTCCAACCCTGATGTCCCGGTTGAAAACAACCAATCCCGTATCTGGCGTTTCCTTCTGACACAGTATTTTCATCAATGTGCTCTTCCCGGCACCATTTCTCGCCACCATAGCCACTTTCTGGCCTTTCGAAATTCCAAAATTCAGGTCGCGAAACAACACACGAATACCATAAGACTTGGAAACACCTTCAACTGAGAGAACATTCATAGACTGCAAAGGTAGCATGGAGCCTTGCAGACGGTCCTTTGAAACTGACTATTGATTTAAAATAATCGGACATACGATCATTTGTCAAAAGATAGCACACCATGTGATTGCTATTTGGTCTCACAAAACCGATCAACATGAACCTACGACTTTTGCTCCTATGGGCTCTATTTCTGACGACTGTTTCATCTATGATGACAGCTCAGACTCCACAGAAAATCGCCTATCAGGCGGTGGTCAGAAGAGAAAATAATCAATTGGTCGTGAATGCCAACATTGGAATCAGGGTAAGCATTATCGAAGACAACATTTATGGAAGCTCAGTATATGTTGAAAGACATTCAGTAATCACCAACAGCAATGGACTGGCAAGCTTTGATATTGGAAGCGGAGTCTCTGAATACGGAGTTTTCGACACGATCAGCTGGGGCTCGGCTGACTATTT
>JBEAZL010000068.1:0-3928 GCA_041170085.1 Bacteroidota bacterium | reverse complement strand
GGCGCGAACTGATTGATTAACCCGAGGTAATCGGATTCAGATGCCGGATCTACGGCAACGAGAAGTCCGCCGCTCGTTTGGGGATCACACAGTACAAACAGTTGCTCTGCGCTGAGCTGGTTTACCCTCGAAGAGAAGGCGCTGAAGTTGCGGGTGGTGATATCCGGATAGATAAATTTTCCCACAAGCTCCTTTACGCCTGGCATCAGGGGTATTTCGTTATAGCTGATTTCAATGCTAAGATCATTCTGTCCGACCATTTCTATCGCATGCCCCAGCAGACCGAATCCGGTAACATCTGTCATGGCATGGACACCTTGCATTTGACCCAGCGCTGCTCCGGCATGGTTGAGAGATATCATGTATCTGATACAGGTTTCGATATGCTCGCTATCGGCTACCCCTCTTTTGGCAGCGCTGCTTATGATGCCACTTCCTATGGGTTTGGTGAGGTATAACAAGTCTCCTTCCTGAATGGTGTTGTTCCGCCGCAGGTTTTCGGGTTTGACTTTGCCGGTAACGGATAGTCCGAATATGGGCTCGGCACTATCGACACTATGTCCGCCAGCGAGAGGAATGCCCGCCACACGACAAATGAATCTTGCGCCTTCAATAACTCTTGCGGCCTCCGATGCCGGAATTTTTTCTACAGGCCAGCCGAGTATGGCAACTGCCATCACGGGTGATCCGCCCATGGCATATATATCGCTGAGCGCATTTGACGCGGCTATCTTGCCAAACTCATATGCATCGTCTACAACAGGCATGAAGAAGTCAACAGTGCTGATGATGTATTCACCGAGCCCTGCATCGAATACAGCGGCATCTTCATTTCCCTCGTTGCCCGCGATCAGGCCGGGATGCGTAGGAAATTCATCTGTTGTGTTCAGAATCTTGCTCAATACATCCGGTGCGATCTTGCAACCACAACCTGAACTTTTGCTGTATTGAGTTAGTCTTACAGGTTCACTCATAATCTTTCCTTCTCAGTTGAATGAGCTCTTCAGCAATTGCTGATTCGTCCTCGTGGCTAAAGTTTATTTGTCTTCTGGAAACGTGTTCGTTCTGTGCTGTTGAGTGCTCATATGCTTTGTCATAGTATCTGAGCAACTGCATGACCCACCCTGACTTATCGCCGGACATCAGCAGTTCACTGGCCATAGACGCTTGTTCACTTCCCATTCTTTTAGAAAGTGCCATGGTGCGTTCAGACAGAAGTTCAATCGGAAAGTGGCCGTATTCTTTCAGTATTCTCTGAGCTCTTATTTCTACGGGGCGGTCAACAACGATAAGGGGGCTGGATGACATCTGGCTGAAAAATGCGTCGGGTATGCGCAGGCGCCCCAGAAACCGGCTCTCATCTTCAATCCACAATGTAGTTCCTTCAGGTATTTGGGAAAGTACTTCTCCGGCTATGTTTTCGAATTGTTCCTGAGTAGGCTGTTCGGGCTGGCCCAGTGCTCCGAAACTTGATCCTTTGTGGTGGCAAAGTGATTCGATATCGATGATATGCTCTCCCCTTGAGGCGAGAAGGTGAAGTAACTCTGTTTTACCTGTTCCTGTCTTTCCTGAAATGACAAGGATTTTTCTGGGTTTGCTGAATTCTGCAATGGTATTGTTTCTCCATGCCTTGTATCCGCCTTCGAGGAGATTAATCTCCAGGCCTGCCGTGGAAAGGATCCACCCGAGAATGTTGCTTCTTAGTCCGCCGCGCCAGCAGTAGAGAAGAATGGGCCGACCGTTTGAAAGCTCATTGGCCCGGGTGATTTTGTCCGAAAATTCATGGCCGGTAAGTTCGAAGCCTTTTTTCACAGCTTCCTTTTGTCCGGCTTTCTTGTAGGTAATCCCAACTATATGACGTTGTTCATCGTTGAGCAAGGGGAGGTTCAATGCTCCGGGAATGTGTCCGGCATTGTATTCTCCCGGACTTCTGGCATCGAGAACGATGTATTGGTCAGAGCGTAGTTTATTCCACGAATCGGGGTTCAGAATTTTTGTTACCACGAATGATGGATATATCAATGATTATCTGCCATCACCGTCCAGCAGGTTACCTAATGGGCCGAGAATACTTCCTTCTTCCTTGCGCCTCACGCCTCCATAGGAAACGATGCGGGATGCCAGTCTTGAAATGGGAAGGGTCTGTAACCAAACCTTTCCGGGTCCGCGCAGTGTGGCGAAGAAGAATCCCTCACCACCAAAGATGGTGTTCTTGATTCCTCCCACGAACTCAATATCAAAATCTACTTCAGATGTATAGGCGACAATACAGCCTGTATCCACCCGAAGAAGCTCGCCAGGTAAAAGAGTGCGTTCAATGATGTGACCACCGGCGTGACAGAAAGCCATGCCGTCTCCTTCCACTTTCTGCATGATGAAGCCTTCTCCGCCGAAAAGCCCTGTGCCCAGTTTGCGCTGGAAATGAATACCAACGCTTACGCCTTTGGCTGCACACAGGAAGGAGTCTTTCTGACAAATAATTCTGCCATCGAGCTCTTGCAGATCAAGTGGTATGATTTTACCGGGATATGGCGAAGCGAAAGCGACGCGAAGCTTTCCGGATGCCTCATTGCTGAAGGCTGTCATGAAGAGACTTTCACCGGTGAGCAATCGCTTTCCGGCGCCTACCAGTTTGTTGAAGAATCCACCTCCGCTGGAGGATCCATCTCCGAATATCGTTTCCATACGGATACCGTTATCCATGTACATGAATGCTCCGGCTTCTGCAATAACGGTTTCGCGCGGATCGAGTTCGATCTCGACACATTGCATTTCTTCTCCGAAAATTCTGAAGTCAATCTCGTGATTCGAGCGGATCGTAGAGTCGTTAATGATTTCCATGGAACGAAGGTACATTGTCCGAACCAATTTCATAGTCCGGATGTATCAGTGGATTTATGTCTGGTTGAGCGGGTTGACCGGGGTTTATTTTTCCTCGTTTCCGGCTATGACAACTACAAATTCACCACGAGGCTCATGCTCGGTGAAGTGCTGAAGGAGTTGTGAGGCGGTTCCTCGTACGGTTTCTTCGAATTTCTTGGAGATCTCGCGGGAAATGCTGACCTGGCGTGAATCTCCGCATATCCTGACTATAAGGTCAAGGGTCTTGATCAGTCGGTGAGGCGACTCATAGAGTATGGTGGTTCTGTCCTCTGCAGCAATTCTTTTCATGCGCGTTTCCCGGCCCTTTTTCTGGGGCAGAAATCCTTCAAAGACAAACGTTTCTGACGGAAACCCGGAATTGATCAGGGCGGGTATCAGGGCTACCGGTCCTGGCAGACATTCTACATCGATTCCATGTTGTATGCAGGCTCTTACAAGAAGAAACCCGGGGTCTGAAATACCCGGTGTGCCGGCATCAGTTACCAATGCAACCAGATCTGACTGCTCGATTTTGTGGATTACATGGTCAAGAATCTTGTGCTCGTTGTTCTGATGGTAACTGAATACGTTTTTCTCTATGGCAAGATGCTGTAGCAGTTTCCTGCTTTCTCTTGTGTCTTCTGCCAGAATATAGTCACACTCCTTCAGGATGCGAATAGCACGCAGGGTGATATCCTCAAGGTTACCTATGGGTGTAGGTACGAGAACGAGTTTGCTCATGTGTGTCTGCGCTCAACCAGGTCAGTAAAATCCGTAACGATGGCTGAATCAGGCGACCAGTTGTATTTGGATTTGAGTGTATCAAGATGTTTCAGTGCGTCTTCGCGATTAGAGGAATTCAATTTTTCAATGGCTACTTCATATTCCTGATTGTTGCCTTTGAAAAGCTCGCGAGAGAACTGAAATCTCTGGTTGAGAGAAATGGCTTTTTTAAGATCTGCGATAGGAGAATGCTCCAGTTTTTCGGCCAGTGACTCTTTAACACCGAGCTCCCTGGAGAGTTTATCATGAAGTGAAGATGCGCCGGCTTGTGCAGCGGGTGCAA
>JBEAZL010000067.1:0-5317 GCA_041170085.1 Bacteroidota bacterium | reverse complement strand
GAACTCAGTGTCACATCATCGCCAGAACACACTATCGGGTTCGAAGGAGTGATGATCGGTTGTGAAGGAAGTGAGTTCACAATCACACTCAGTGCCTGTGATGTCCTGCTGCAGCCACCTGCAGTGGTCGCAACGCAACTGTAAGTGCCAGGGCTGGAAACCACAATGCTTTGCGAAGTTGCTCCATTACTCCAGAGATATGTCGCAAAACCGTTGCTTGCGGTAAGGGTTACACTGCCTCCTGAACAGAAGGTAAGCGGACCGTTCGCCACGAGGTTATTGTTGGGAACATTGTACTCACTCACCTGAACATTCGCAGATACACCTGGACATCCGTCTATGTCAAATCCAATGACACGATAGAATGCTGCGCTGTCTGCGTAGTATGTCTGACCGGTACCCACTTCATTGAGGCCACTCACCCAGATGTAGCTTACAAGTCCTGCTGTGGCAGTCAGAAGAACACTGTCCTCCGGACAAATGGTCACAGGACCAGCGGGTGTGATGTTGACCGTCGGACTCGTGAGACATGGATCCACGTAAACGACAGTCTGAAATGTATTGGACCAGCTGCCGTCCAGACCGAGATGTCGTACATGTAACACGTGACCACCGGGGGTAAGCAGACCCGAGTTCGAATTGGTAAATACCTTTTCAAATGCAGCATTGAAGTTACCGTCAGTAGCAGCGAGTGGTGATCCCAATCCTTGTCCGGGATCGGAATCAAAGAAGAACTCGGCTATAACGATACGCACATCGCGAACAGTAATAGGCTCCTGAATGTCGATCACCTGCGGGAAGCTATTGCTCCAGCTTCCGTCCTGACCTCTGTAACGAACGAACAAAGTATGAATTCCATCTGATGGAGAAGGAACTGATGTTGCCTGTGCCTGTTCAAATGCGCTGTTGAAATTGCCATCGAATGCAATCATTGCATTTCCGTTTCCTGCACCAGGATCGGTGTCCCAGAAATATTCTGCCTGTGTAATGCGAACATCTCTCACGGTGAGTAAATCTTCAACGACGATTGCAGTGCTGAACGCCGCAGACCATGATCCATCGAGGCCGAGGTAGCGAACGGATAGGGTGTGGAGACCTGAAGCAGGTGTAGTGACATTGCTGACACTGGCCTGCTCAAAAGCATCCGTAAAGTTCCCGTCGAAAGCCAGCATCGGAATGCCCGATCCTTCTCCCTGGTCACTGTCATAGAAATATTCCGCAGCCGTAATATTGATATCACGAACTGTCAGTGCTTCATCAATGTAGATGCTGGTGGTGAATGGCACAGACCAGGTTCCGTCTGTCGAGCGCATGCGAACGCCCAATGTATGGGCACCTGTTGCAACAGGAATAACGGCATTTTCTGCCAATGCCTGCTCGAATGCCTGCTCGAATGCCTGATCAAAGGCACCATTAAAAGCCACCATGGATATTCCACTTCCCTCACCTGGATCGGTATCGAAGAAGAACTCTGCCTGTGTGATTGAAATAGCGCGTCCCGCAACCACATCTTCAACAGAAACAATTCTGCTGAATGCAGGGCTCCATGATCCATCCTGTCCAAGCATTCGCAGACTGAATTTGTGCAATCCCGTCGTCAGTGATGGAGTAGTCGCTGAAACCGCTTCCCAGGCCTGATTGAAGTTGCCGTCGAAAGCTACCATGGCTGTTCCATTGCCTTCTCCGGGATCAGAACCGTAGAAATATTCAGCCTCTGTAATGTTGATGCTTCGGGGGCTGAGTATGGATTCCACGGAGATAGCCCTTGTAAATACAGGACTCCAGCTACCATCCTGGCCAAGGATTCGGAGATTAAGTGTATGCAGGCCGTTGCTCAGGTTTATGTTGCTGAGTTGCACGGCTTCCAGGGCATCGTTGAAATTGCCATCTATGGCAATGAGCGGTGTGGCATTTCCCTGCCCCGGATCAGTATCAATGAAAAATTCAGCGGCCGTGATATTCACGCTCCGCGTTGTGTAGAGGTTTTCAACTGAGATAACCCGACTGAATGTCGGACCCCAGTTACCGTTTCCATCCTGAAGACGTATTCCGATCGTATGCTGCCCCACAGGCAGTGCGGAAACTGTTGCATTAATCTGCTCCCACATATTGTTGAAAGCCCCGTCAGTGGCTGTCAGAGGAGTAGCAGCGCCGGTTCCCGGATCGGTGTCGACAAAATATTCACCAGTGCTAATCTGGTATGTCTGTGCCTGAGTGATCAGACACAGTGTAACCAAAAGAGCGGTTAACCCCACACGAACTGTATGAATGAAGTTCATGTTCATGGTTGTTTTTTTTGATGGGTCATTTGGATCTTTTCCGTTTTCGAAAAAGTCTGTTGATTATCTGTCGTACCCGTCTGCGTTAATGTTGATGGTCTGTCCGGAGAGCACCCTGCGCGGAGCAATCACGAATGTGGTGATGGCACCTGTTGGGGTCTGCGTAAAGTTCGACCTGCTGTAAGATCCACCGAAGCAGTCGGCATCATTGCGCGAAAGGTCAAGGTCGAGATATCCGTTGTCAGGAGAACCGCCGTCGATAGAAATGCCGGTTGTAACCTCGCCTGTGGTTGTGCTCATGACCATGGTGAGATCAACACCGTTGGTTCCATCATTGATAAACGTACTGAACTGGTTGCCGTTGTTCAGGTTTGTGTAGTTATATCCGAATATGCTGTTCACACTATTCACTCCGTAGAATCCATAAGTGCTGAGAGCGCCTGTGTAGATTGAGTTGTTGAACACTTCAGTAGGTGAAGCAGCGCTACCCATGAACAATCCCCAGGTGTTATTGGAACCGTTGTGCAGGAGAGAGTTATTGATAATGTAATTCTTGCTCGCTCCTGATTTGGAAGTATTGACATAAATAGGGTTCTGCCATGCGGCATCATCATCAATGAAGTTGTTGGCTATGTAGTAGTACTGATTTGAGTTATTAATGTATACGCCCGCAATCGTGGTTCCACAGCTCGTATTGGGAAGGTTCAGGTAGTTGCCTACAGCATAGTTTATATCATTAGTGGCAACTAGATCATTGTTGAAATAGATATTGTGAACACATGCTGTTGTTGTAATTGAATTACCGATAACTCGTCCAAATCGCAGATATACATACCCATTGCTGAGGATATTGTTGGAAATGTTCATATCGAAGTAATTGGCATTGAAGTCGATGTTACCCGCATCGAGTTTACAGCCGAGAATGCTCACTTTGGTTCTGGTACCAACTGGTGATGAAGCTCCGTAGACAATATCCCCGTTGGTAATATTCGCCAGTTGAATAACGAAGTTCATGCCCGCGCTGGACGGTGTGATGGTGATGTTTCCAAAGAGTTTCCAGTAGGTTCCCTCTGTGGCAGAGAGTAACTGAAGTGATTTGTTGGTAAGCGTGATGTTCTCGCTGTACTGCGCGCCATTCTGCTTTGGATATATCAGAATGCGGTCTCCGCTCACAGCGGCTGTGATCGCTTCATTGATGGTAGCATATGCACCTCCTTGTCCGCCCTCAGCAACAATGAGATCAGCACCTTTTGCGCTGAACAATGAACAAATAATGGCTATGGTGAATGATATCTTTTTCATGATTGTATTCTGTTAGTAGTGATGTGATATGAAAATTATTTATCGAAGCCTTCTCCGGTAATGTTGATGGATTGGCCGTTGAGAACACGACCTGGCGCGTTGAATAGGGTTACCTGAGTTGAACCTGTGGTAGCCGAAAGGAAGTTCTCACGTGACAGCGATCCTCCAAAACACCCTGCGTCATTGCGGCTCAGGTCGAGGTCGCTGTATTGCAGGTCGGGACTGCCTCCGTCTATTCCGGTTCCGGTAAGCAATTCACCGGTGTTGGTATCGATGGTCATGGCCACACCTGAGAAATTGGTGCCGTCATTCGTGATGTTGACATAAGGAGTATTGGACGTTTCCACATAGTTCCAGCCTACAATCATATTCACACTGGATGCCGATGCAGCTATTCCAAAGTTGCCGGCGCCATCATTTTCTACCGCATTGTTCATGACCCAAGTTGGCGAACCAAGCGATGAGATATATATCGCGTAAGAATTGATATGCTCCCGGAGCGTATTGTTCATAATGCGGTTGCTGTTGACGCTCGATGATTTTGAGTTGTCTACGTGAATGCAATTCTGGCTTGAAGCAGCATTGGCGTCGATGTAGTTGTTATAGATGTGGTAGAAGAAAGATGAGCTGCTCCAGTAGATACCATATACTCCCGCAGTATTTGTAGTACAACTGATCTTGTTTCCGATGATGCTCACCACATCATCTGTCGGATTGCTGTCTGTGAAAACATAAATGGAGTGAGCATAGATGCTTCCCGTGGCGATATAGCTGCCCAGTACTTTTCCATATCTCAGGTTTACATAGCCAGCGAGAAGGGAATCTCCGGCTACATTGACATCGTAGTTGTTGAAGTTGAAATTGATAAACCCACTGGTCAGTTTGCAACCCAGTACCTGAACTTTTGCACGTGCGCCTGCCGGGGCATTGATTGAGGAAACAATGTTTCCCGACGTGATATGCCCTGAAATAACTGAAAGACTTTGTCCCGCAGTTGTGGGATTGAAGGTAATAGAGCCAGTGAGCTTCCAGTATTGTCCGTCTGTGGCAGACAGCAATTGGAGCGACTTGTTGGTGATGGTCAGGTTCTCACTGTAAGCACCGCCACCAGATTTGGGTGTGATCAGGATTCTGTCTCCGCTTGTGGCAGCCGTAATGGCGTCTGTAATGGTGGCATAGGCTCCGCCTGCACCGCCTTCTGCAACCAGCAGGTCAGCGGCCATAGCTGAGGCCACGCCTGCCAGCATCATGCATGTTAAAACCAGGTTTTTCATGAATTGTGGGTATTTGTTTAATTCGCCCACAAAGAAAAATACAGGTCATAGCATTCACCTACGGTAAATTACGTAGATATCCTATCTCCGACAGACTACATTGAAATTCAGATTTATAGAGCCGGGTGGCTATTTTCAGTTATGGCCAGGAAGACTGATGAGTTTGATAACCTGTCCCGTCTTATGAATTCTGATGTACGAAAGACCATTATGCGGCAATTCTATGGAGTTCAGTCCGAATTGAATGAAACCTGAGTTCAATAATTTGCCATCTGCACCCAACAACGAATAGCCTTGTTGTTCGCTGCTGTTCGAGTATAGCTGTACAACCCCTGAGCTGGGGTTGGGACCAAAGACACTAATCTCATTGGGTTTTGCATTTTCCGCTACCGACACCAACTGACTCAGTTTGTACTTTCTGAAGAACTTCCAGATTTCTGCACTGGCGCTGAAATCCATGCA
>JBEAZL010000066.1:0-2928 GCA_041170085.1 Bacteroidota bacterium | reverse complement strand
TTTGATCCATAATTGGGATCAGCAGCAATCTGATTGAAAAAGGATGCCCAGAAGTCGTCGCGGAGCACAATATTCAGAAAACCTTTTACCACATTGTAGTCCGCAACAATCGGGCAGTTTGCCTTCAGATATTCGCCTATATCCGCGCCGGTGTCTTCAGGTTTTTTTCCTGAAATCTTCAGCAATGGGAACGTCACCAGGGTCTGATCTCCCTGGAACTCCTTGCGGGTTTTCTGAATTTGAACAGATGCCGTTGGAATCTCCTGTCCGTAGAGGGAGTTTATGGCATCCCTGACATAGGCAGAAAGAATGTTTTCTAAGTTTTGCATTTCCTTGATTTCCCTCACTTAGGGGGAGGCAAAAATACCTCAGCCAGCATACATCTCGCGCTTCCTCCTCCATGTGTTTCAATGGTCGCAATGTCCGGGGCGAGAATTCTGCAGTACTTCCTGATTGTCATCACCTGATTTTCACCCAGCGAGCCCAATGCCCGGGCGGACATTACCATAAGCGGCTCACCGCTCTCAGACCGGAGTTCGAGCATATTTCCGGCGTAGTTGTTCATCTGCTCAGATGAGATGGTAATCACTACTCTTCCTGATTCTTCGAGATTTCTGATCACGCGGGTCTGTTCCTCTGCATTGGAAATGCTCTCTGCACATAGCACAGCGATGCGCGTGCCTATGCAAAGCATCACATTCGTGTGGTAAATGCGATGTTCCCGGCCATCTGCCACATGCCAGGCATCAAAGAGAACTGGCTTATATCCGGCATTTTCGCAGAATGCCTGTAAAACGGACTCATCGGTTCTGGGGCTTCGGCAGGCATATGCAATTTTATTCTGCCTGTCGAGAACCATACTTCCGGTACCCTCGAGAAAACGTCCGGAATTTTCCCACGACGTGAGATCCACGCTATTCCATTCGTAACCGGAAAGCTTCATCGCATCTTCCAACTCTTTGGTCCTCTCGTTCCGTCGGTTTGGCGCGCACATGGGGTAGATAAACGCTGTGCCACTGCCATGAAAACTGATCCAGTTATTCGGGAATATGGAATCGGGCGTGGCGGGTTCAGGGATATCCTGAGCCACAATCACCCGAACACCTGATGATCTCAGCAGCTCCACCATCTTGTCAAATTCGTGTATAGCCCTGTCCTGTATTCCGGGATCGACGCTTCCGGCTGAAGACTGAAATGCATTACTGGCAATGGTTTCCGGGTTACTGTAAAAGCTAACCGGTCTCACCATGAATACGGTGTCTGTAACCTGGGCTTCTTTACTCATCAGATCGGTGGGTAACTTATCGGGTGCAACTTACGTATGAACCGGTAATGCATATCCACCCCAAGAATCTGATTATCCTCGCGATTCCTGTAGTCGTATGGACATGTGGCAAGGGTTTGTCTGGCCTTGACAGGTCTGAGGGCTCTGTTATCTATGATGTTTCATATCCTTTTGAGGAGGGAAACCTGATGACTGAGTTGATGCCCAATTCGACCACCATGTATTTCAAAAATCACCAGACCTATTCGGAACTGCGATCTGTAGGCGGGCTGATGTCTGTTACCCTGCACACCAACAACGAATCAAAATCGATTACCCAGGTACTCAAAGATTTTGACCGCAGATACATGTTGGAACTGGATGAATCCGAAAGTATAGAGTGGCTTCAGATGCAGCAGGAGCCTATGTCTCTTGAATATACTGACCGCACTGAAATCATTGCCGGATATCCCTGCAAGGTAGCCCTGGCCCATTACCAGACTGACACAATTGCTCCGGTCGAACTTTATTATACGGATCAGATCGAGATCAAGTCGCCCAACTGGTTTACTAACTATGCTCCACTTGATGGGGTATTGCTGGGATATGATCTGGACTGGATGGGCCTGCGTATGCGCTTCAGAGCGCGGGAAGTGAAATTCGGTAAAGTGGACTCAGAACTTTTCGTAACCAGACCTGCATCGGCTGTTAATATGGAGTCTATGGATACTATTTGTACCCAGCTGATGGCAGAGTTCGGATATTAGGTTCAGCAGGGATTGGTTTGAGTCACTTCCAGATCTCCCAATTCCAAGGTGAACTTCGGATCCCCGATGATGTCTTTAGGCACTTCAATCCTGAAGTAATGCCCATTGATCTTTCCCTTTTTTGTCTTACCGGGCAGAATGCAATAGGTGGCCGGTGGCGATTGAAGATTGAGTTTTCCGTTGATGAATACTTCCACTGCCAGCGTATAGTTCACTGTATATGCATTGGAGTTCTTCACCATGATTTGTAACTCCGGAGTCTGATCTTTTTTCTTCGGTCTGATTTTACTCCATTTGTAGGAGACAATTAAGCCGTCTTCAGCAGAGTATTCCGTCCATTTCGACTGGGCATCCGCAATAGCAGACGCAGCTACAAAAAGAATCAATATCAGATAGCGCATATCTATTCGTATCCCTTGAGTGTTCTGATGGTATTGAAAGAAGCGAGATTTCCGAATTCTTTCACCTGGAAGAAAGTAGTGTACAGGAACTTGAAGTCAATCGTGTCCTTCGGGGTGGTGGAATAGTACACGTAATTGTCGTCGATGTGGAAGGTTCGCGTGGGCGCATCGTAAGTCACATTTGAACCGAATTTGTCCCTGATTGCTCCGAAATACATCGCAGGATCATCCTTGTATTTGTCGGTGAACCTGATATCCATCTGAATGTATGTCTTTACCACGTTCCAGTAATAACCGGAATCCAGAACCATGGGTGAAACGTCAGTAACATAAACGTTCTTGACTTCATAGATCTGACCTTTCTGATATTCCCTGTTGAAACGTGATACCATGGAGTCCAGTCTATAGGTCTCCGACTGAAACATGCGCGGGTCATAATATGACATGTGCTCATCAAAGGTCGAATCGTTCAGCGCGAATTGGAAAAAGCTGAAAT
>JBEAZL010000065.1:0-3279 GCA_041170085.1 Bacteroidota bacterium | reverse complement strand
AGCTTTTGCTGATCATCTCCCGCTGCTTCCATTTCCTTCACGATCGTCTTGGCCGACTGCTGCACCTTGCGGAGCTTAAAACGGAATACACAGTCTTTTACCGCTTTGCGCAGCAACATGTCTTCTGTTTCGGGATGAATGTTATGTCGCGCTGTCCAGTTAGGGCTCAGTGCATACATGGAAGTAAGCAGATCACTGGAAACAGAACTTATCTCCTGGTCAACATGCAATGTGAAATGCCGTACCTCAGGGAACTCCTCGCGCGCAATGAAATCCATGTACTCTGAGTACACTTTCCTGAACTGAGGTATCTCGAGATCAATGTGGTCCTGATCCAGGCTTCCGATGAGAAATTCACTCACCGCAACGGGCACAAGTGATGTATGTCCTTCCTCATCTGTGAACGGTACCTCAATGTGCTTGTCGCCGTATGTCAGAAGGAGCCTGATGAGATCATACTCCTGGTGATACATCGCACTCTGTGCGTCGTCCTGATCCGCCTCGGGCGGAATCTCCAGAAATGAATGATCCTCGGGTGGTGCTTCCGGCAGTGGAGCCGAAGACATTTTTTTCGCCCGCTGCACAAGCATTTTGTTCAGCTCCGACATCAGCACACCCTCACCGATATTCATCAGCCTGCTGCATTCCTGCACGTACACATTGCGCTGAATACCGTCGGGGATAACTGAAATACTCTCTACGATATCGCGTATCAGCCCGGCGCGCTTCACGGGATCATTGCCTACATCATTCAGCAATAACCCTGTCTTGAAGACCATGAAATCCCGCGCCGCATCCTGAAGATAATCCTGCAACTCGGAACTGCTCACCTTGCGCGCAAAGCTGTCGGGGTCATCTCCATCGGGAAACAATACCACGCGAACATTCATGCCTTGCTCAAGAAGCATATTGATACCACGGAACGATGCCCGGATACCCGCTGCATCTCCGTCGTAAAGAATGGTCACATTGTGCGTGTACCTTCGGATTAACCGTATCTGGTCTTCTGTCAGACTGGTACCACTGCTGGCCACCACATTCTCTACACCCGACTGAAAAAGTGAAATCACGTCGGTGTATCCTTCCACCAGATAACACATATCCTGTCGCACCACCTCTGCCTTGGCGAGGTGCATACCGTAGAGGATCTTACTCTTGTGGTAGAGATCGCTTTCAGGACTGTTGAAGTACTTGGCGATTTCCTTCTCTGCTTTCAGCGTCCGGCCGGCAAATCCAACGGCCTTTCCGGAGATATTATGTATCGGGAAAATGACACGTCCCCTGAAAAAATCATAGGGACCATGGTCGCGCTGTCTGGTTAGTCCTGCTTTTTCGAGATACTCCTGAGAATATGATTTCGCAAGCGCTGCCTTGGTCAGTGCATCGCGCTCTTCCGGCGAATAACCCAGTTGAAATCTCCGGATGATGTCGTCACGAAATCCGCGCTCGTGAAAATAACTGAGTCCTACAGCCTGCCCCTCTTCTGTTTCATGCAATTGCTGCTGAAACCACTCGAGGGCAAAGTCGGTGACAACGGCGAGCTGTTCGCGCTCGGTGCGCTCCGCCAGCTCAGTCTCCGAAGGTGTGTCTTCTTCTATCGCGATGTTGTACTTCGCAGCGAGCCAGCGCAGTGCCTCGGGATAGCTGATCTTCTCATGCTCCATGAGAAAATCCACCACATTGCCTCCCTTGCCGGATGAGAAATCCTTGTAAATCCCCTTATGCGGAACGACAAAAAAGCTCGGGGTTCTTTCCCTGGTAAAAGGAGACAAACCCTTGTATGAAGTTCCGGACTTTTTGAGATGCACGAAATCACCGACTACCTCCTCAATCAGGGCGGCGTCCATAATGCGTGCTATTGTCTCGCGGGAAATCATGAATTTGTCAGGCGGACTTCAAAAATACATCTCACAAGTCAACCGGACGGATGGCGTTTGCCAATTCAACCCAGTCCTGTACTCCCAGCTCCTCCGGCCTGCGGTTCAGCCCGGGAAGTTCAACTCCCGGCGGAATCAGAGATTTCAGGGAATTGCTGAGCATCTTGCGACGCTGGTTATATCCGGTTTTTACCAGGGTATGAAACAATTTTTCATCGCACGGCAATTGTTTCACATCATTGCGGACTAGCCGAATCACCCCCGACTTCACCTTCGGTGGCGGGAAGAACTCATGCTCATCAACGGTGAAAAGGTATTCAGCGTGGTAATAGGCCTGAACAAAAACCGACAAAATGCCATAATCACGATTCCCTGGTTTTCCGGTCACCCGGAGGGCAACTTCCTTCTGAAACATACCCACGAGCTCGGGTATCCTGTCGCGGAACTCAAGCATACGGAAGAGTATCTGTGATGAAATGTTGTACGGAAAGTTTCCGGCCAGTCCGAAGGGCCCCTTTACCCAGGCATCCGGGTCGGCCCTCAGAAAATCTTCTGCATGAATACGTCCCCTGAGCGCCGGGAAATGGACTGTGAGATAATCAACCGACTCGCGGTCGATCTCAACCACGTGGATTTCTTTGTCCGCAATGGCAAGCAAATGTTTAGTCAATGCGCCCGTTCCCGGACCAATCTCGACAATGGTGCTATAGCCATGGTGAAATGTGAGGCTGTTCGAGATGCGTTCACTGACCTCGTCATTCCTGAGAAAGTGCTGGCCAAGATGTTTTTTGGGTTTTACCATTTGATGCGGCAAAGGTCGGCAATTCACATTCAATCGTTATCGCGGAAATTCTGTTGTGTGGCACAATGAGATATATTTGAAACGTATGAGACCTCTGCTCCTGTTTATTCTGCTTGTTCACGGCTATCTGGCCTCTGCACAGGAAGTGCCGCTTGCACCCTGGAGTGCCGTAAAAATTGAACCCACCTCCCTCTTTGACCCGTTGAATCCCAATATCAGATTTGGCTTCGAGAAGTCAATTATGCCGTCGTGGACCATCCAGGTTGAAGCTGGTCCGATAGTTCCATCCAACATGTGGCACCAATGCTCAGGAAATGGTTGTGTGGCACCCAATCATCAGGGTTTTAGGGCCGGTGTTGAACTCAGACGGTACATGCAGGAAAAATATTACTCCCCCTGGCACGGCATCTATGTGGCTGCCGAATTGTACTACCTCGAAAATGCATACCAGTATGCATCAGAGTGGGGAACCCGGGGACCTGATCCCGCCGACAGCACACAATATGTATACAGCAATGTGAACTACAGAAAGTACGACATAGATAAGAGCGAATTTGGCTTCAACATCAAAGTCGGACATCAGCTGGATACGCGCACAAC
>JBEAZL010000064.1:0-2909 GCA_041170085.1 Bacteroidota bacterium | reverse complement strand
CATCCTTTGCGGGAGAATGGCAGGCCGATGAAACCCTTCAAATCCTGTCAGACACCTGGTGCGAAAACTTCATTATCGTCGGGATAGACAATGGTGGAATTCATCGCCTCGACGAATATTCGCCCTGGGTTAACTCGGAATACAATGAGGGAGGTGAGGGTGCTCAATACGCGGATTTTGTAGTTAATACACTGAAACCTGCCATTGATCAATACTTCCGAACCCTGCCGGAGCGGGAGCACACTGCAGTTGCGGGGTCATCGCTGGGGGCTCTGATCTCCATGTATATGCTCGGAGAATATCCGACAGTGTTTTCAGGAGCAGGTTTATTCTCTCCAGCGTTCTGGTTTAATCCTGAGATATATGACCATGCGGATGCTGCCTATTTTCCGTCTGACTGCAGACTCTGTTTTGCTTTCGGCGACTCAGAGAGCGCAGATATGATTCCGGATGTTGAGGCGATGGTTACCATTATGGAAGGCAACGGGCTGGATGGAAATTCCATTAATGAAGTGCTCGTATTAGGAGGAGAGCACAACGAGGCCCAATGGGCTTCTACCTTTTCCGATGTAGCTGAATGGATCTTCGACTGCGTAACCGGAATTGGTCTAACATCCCCCGCGAATCAATCCATTCGGTTATATCCAAACCCTGCGGCCCACGACAGCATTGTCATTACACATAATCTCAGCGACATCAGACGAGTTGAAATCCGGGATCTTTCCGGAAGAGTAGTGCAAAGTCAGGAAGGACCATTTGCCGCGGGCAAGATTGAAGTGGATATCCGCTCATTGACCCCGGGACAATACAATGTCCTGATCTGGCATACAATTTCTCCCGATACGGGTGCAATGTCCTTTCATGTGAGTACGTTTGTGCGACAATAAAAGAGTATGAGTACAGGAAGTAAAGAGACCATTTCCACCAGCAACGCGCCAAAGCCTGTGGGTTCATATCCTCACGCCCGACGTGTGGGCAACCTGCTGTTTCTCTCTGGCGTAGGGCCAAGAATTGCGGGCAGTGACGCCAATGACAGCGGTGTTCCGGGGCTTAAGCTGGACAAAAACGGAAACTTCCTCGAGTTTGATTTCGAAGCCCAGTGTCACTCGGTTTTTAATAACGTAAAAGCCATCCTTGAAGCCAGCGGCAGCAAATGGGACAATCTGGTGGATGTGACCGTATTCCTGGTGAATATGAAACGCGATTTCCACACCTATAACCGTTTGTACGCTGAGTATTTCAAAGAAGCACAACCATGCAGAACCACGGTTGAAATCAATTCCCTTCCGACTCCGATTGCCATTGAGTTGAAATGTATCGCCACCATCGACTAAAAGCTCGCTACTTCAGGATTGAATCTATACTCCAATAAGCAACGCTGGAAGATCGTCCTCTTCCTTGTGGCCATGGTAATCGTGGTCATCACCCTGTGGTACAGCAACCACATTGCGGAGGGCATGCGGGCTGAAGAGGTTAAAAAGGTAAACCTCTGGAGTGAAGCCATAACCCGAAGGGCAGAGCTGGTGAACTTTACCGAACAGCTTTTCGAGCGACTGCGGGATGAAGAGCGCAAAAAGGCCGATCTTCTCGGACGGAGCTACAATATTCTTCAGGACCCTACAGACCAGAACGACCTGACCTTTGTTACAGACTTTCTCTGGAGCAATACGACCGTTCCCATTCTGATTTACGATACGCGATCAGGCACCATCGTAAACTCAGCCAACCTGCCGGAAGGCAAAGAGAACGACAAAGCCTATATCGACTCCCTTTTCGCGGTCATGAAGGCCAAGTATCCGCCGATAACATTCGAAGAAGTAGGTCACGAAGTTTACTACAACGACAGCTACATATTCTCCGAATTGCAGCATACGATGGATGACCTGATCAATTCATTTATCGATGAAACAGTGATCAACGCGGCATCCGTTCCGGTTATCCTTACTGACAGCACACGCACGAGGGTTATCAAATCAGGTAACATCGACAGCACCATACGCGATGATGAGAAGTTGATGCTCGACATGCTCGATCGCATGAAGAAGCAAAACGAACCGCTTCAGGTGACATTGCCGGGACAAGGACTGCATTACATCTATTTTGAAGAGTCGGAGGTACTGAAGCAGCTACGGATGTTTCCGGTTTTTCAGCTCATTCTCATCGGAGTGTTCCTGCTCATCGCCTATCTCATATTCTCCACCTTCCGCAAAGCCGAACAGAATCAGGTATGGGTGGGGATGGCCAAAGAAACAGCCCACCAACTGGGAACGCCTTTGAGCAGTTTGATGGCCTGGTCTGCCATACTCGAAGGACAGGGAGTAGATCCCAAAACACTGACCGAACTGAATAAAGACCTTGAACGCCTTAGTGTGATTACAGACCGATTCTCGAAAATCGGATCACAGGCCGAACTTACCAGAGAGGACATCAATGACATTTGCACACAGGCCATCGACTATCTCAGATCGAGGGTTAGCAGCAGGGTTAAAATTGATATATCAACGAGCGAGGGCGTGCCTTCTGTTTTGCTTAACAAGCCCCTCTTCGGGTGGGTTCTGGAGAATCTGGTGAAAAACGCTGTAGACGCCATGGAGGGAGAGGGCAACCTGATTCTCGAGACATCGAGCGAGAATGACCGGGTATATATTGACATTACAGACTCAGGAAAAGGCATTCCGCGTAACAGATGGAAAACTGTATTCCAGCCCGGCTTTACAACGAAAAAACGAGGGTGGGGACTTGGTCTTAGTCTGGTGAAGAGAATTGTGGAGAACTATCACCACGGAAGGATCTTCGTTAAATGGAGCGAACCGGGCAAGGGCACAACATTCAGGATAGAACTTAAGCCCTGATGTTTCTTCGCATCACAAAATCATCCATTACATAACCGTTTCCGATATCCAGCACTT
>JBEAZL010000063.1:0-14029 GCA_041170085.1 Bacteroidota bacterium | reverse complement strand
CCGCAGATGTCCTCTGCCATCCAGGTGCGCAGCACCTGATACCAGCAGTTTGAATCTTCGTCGCTTTCCACTGCAGACTCTCCGAGGTAAGTGATAACAACGTTTCCTGTGCAGTTATCTTCTGCATAGATTCCGTTGTCGCCACCAATCTGAGCAACAGCAGGAAGTTCCTCGTCGCACTCTACTGAAACGTCTTCAGGACAGTTGTAGAAAGTTGGGGCGATATCGTCGAATACAGTGATCGTCTGGTCGGTAAATGAAACGTTTCCGCATTCATCTTCCGCACGCCAGAAGTATGTGAATTGATCATTGTGCAGGCAGTCGAGCTGTGGAATTTCAGTGCATTCCTTGTTAACGTTGATGTCACCATGTCCGTCAACATATTCACCATTGAACCAGCCTTCGTAAACGAACCAACCAGACATACCGTAATTGGCGTTCTTGTTGTTGGCTGCGAGTCCGCACTGGAATCCGAAGTAGTAGTTCTCCGGGAAGTGAGATACATAAAGCTGGCTTCCGGCATAGTCACCGAAACCGGTGAGTGTAGAGAAGCCATTTACCATTTCATAGTAATCCCATGTGGTCCAGAGGTTACCTCCGGCAGCAGCGAGTCCGAGATCGTCCTTGTAAGAACGTCCGAGAGCTGACCACTCAGTCCAGTTGCGCTTGCTCTCAAACCAGAAGTCTACAGTGAATCCCTGGCTTGGATTCAGGGTATTAACTACAGTACCGCTGATGCGTGCAGTTCCGTCGTTGAATGCAACGAGCGTTCCGTTTGGCTGGAATACCCAGTTGGCAGAAGCAGCATCACCAGCTGCGAACAGATCCGGGAGCCATACAGCCCAGTCAGCACCAGGGCCGAATGCGGTTGTAAGCACACAAGAGTCAGTAGGATATCCAGTCTGTGAAGTGAAGATATCGTAAGTAATCAAGTCAGAACAGTTGTCAGTTGCGAGACATTCAGCCGGAGCAGGAACATCATCAATACAGCTAACTGTGATATCAGAGGGCTGTTCGTTGAACTGTGGACCTTCGCTATCTACAACACTGATGGTCTGAGTGCAGATATCGTCTGCAACCCATCCGCCATCACCACCCTGAACGCCACCGATTACGTAACGAACACCGTACCATGTACGTGTGAATGAATAGCTGCAATCGTTGCCTTCAGTTTCGCTGTCTTCAGACCATACATAAGATGTGTTCGCGCAAGCGCCGAAATAGTATGCGAAGCCCGTTGAGAATGGGCTGCTATCGTCACCACACTGAACAGTTACGTCATCAGGACAGTTAAAGAAGCAGAAGTTCTCGTCGTATTCACATGAACCATCGTCGATAGTTGCATCTGGCTCATAGTTCAAGGCGAAAGGATCGGTACAACCGTAGCAACCGTAGTCGCAAGAGCCGTTTTCACAACCTGCATTTGCATTGTAGTTACATGCAGTTACGTCCGTACAGCCAGGGAATACACATGATCCATTGTCGCAACCGGCAGACTGATTGTAGTTGCAGGCTGCAGGGTTGGTACATCCGGGATATACGCAAGAACCGTTGCTGCAACCGGCGTTAGGATTGTAGTTACATGCACCTGCATCTGTACAACCAGGATAAGTACATGATCCATCATTGATGGTAGCACCCTGATCGTAGTTACAAGCGTTCATATCGGTACAGCCGTAGCAGCTGTAGTCGCAAGAACCATTGTCGATGGTAGCATCGGCATTGTAGTTACAAGCTTCAGAATCGGTACAACCGTAGCATGAGTAGTCACATGATCCGTCATTTATGCTTGCACCAGAGTCATAGTTACAAGCTTCAACATCTGTACAACCGTAGCAGCTGTAGTCGCAAGAACCATTGTCGATGGTGGCATCGGCATTGTAGTTACATGCATCTGGTTCAGTACAACCGTAGCAGCTGTAGTCGCATGAGTCATCACCGATAGTTGCATCAGGATTGTAGTTACATGCTTCTTCGTCGGTACAGCCATAGCAGGAATAGTCGCAAGAACCATCGTTAATGGTCGAACCTACTTCGTAGTTACAAGCTTCAGGATCTGTACAACCGTAGCAAGAATAGTTACAAGAACCGTCATCTTCTGTAGCCGTTGAATCGTAGTTACAAGCCTGAGGATCAGTACAACCCAGACAATCGAAATCACATGAACCATTGTCTATGGTCGCATCAGGGTTGTAGTTGCAAGCTTCAGGATTGGTACAACCATAGCAAGAGAAATCGCAAGATCCATCGTTGATGGTTGCGGTTGGGTCGTAGTTACATGCTTCAGCATTTGTACAACCGTAGCAGCTGTAATCGCAAGAACCGTCGTCAATAGTTGATCCCTGTTCGTAGTTACAAGCATTTACATCAGTACAACCGTAGCAGCTGTAATCGCAAGAGCCATCTTCGATTGTAGCTCCGCTGTCGTAGTTACATGCTGTAACATCTGTACAACCGAAACAATCGAAGTTACATGAACCGTTGTCGATAGTAGCATCCGGATTGTAGTTGCAGGCATCAGCGTTGGTACAACCGTAACAAGAATAGTCGCAAGAATCGTCTCCGAGTGTTGCATTCGGATCGTAGTTACAAGCATCCTGTTCGATACAGCCGTAGCAGCTGTAGTCGCAAGAGCCATTGTCTATAGTAGCGCCAGAATCGAAGTTACATGCTTCGGCATCGGTACAACCGTAGCAGCTGTAGTCGCAAGTGCCGTCATCTTCAGTGGCGAACTGGTTATAGTTACAAGCCATGATGTCGGTACAACCGAAAGTATCATATTCGCAAGAGCCATCGTTGCAGCCCGCATTTGGATCGTAGTTATTTGCGCCTGGATCAGTACAGCCAGGGTATTCGCATGAATTGTCTGAACAACCTGCTGAACCATTATAGTTACAGGCAGAAGGATCCGTACAACCAGGGAATGTGCATGAGCCATTGTCGCAACCGGCATTCATATTGTAGTTGCAGGCCAGTGGGTTGGTACAGCCTGGGAAAGTACATGAACCATTGTCGCAACCTGCAGATGCACTGTAGTTACAAGCATTTGGGTTTGTACAACCAGGGAAAGTACAAGAGCCGTCGTTGCAACCTGCTGAAGCATTGTAGTTACATGCATCAGGTAAGGTACAGCCAGGGTAGGTACATGAGTTATCGTCACAACCGGCAGTCGGGTTGTAGTTACATGCATCTGAATCTGTACAACCGGGGAATACGCAACTTCCGTTGTCGCAACCGGCATTCATATTGTAGTTGCATGCAGTTGGGTTGGTACAACCAGGGAAAGTACAAGAACCGTCATTGCAACCGGCCGATGGGCTGTAGTTGCAGGCTCCGGGGTTTGTACAACCAGGGTAAGTACACTGGGTATTGTCAGCACAACCGGCAGTTGAGTTGAAATTACAAGCCAGTTCATCCTGACAACCAGGGTAGGTACATGAACCATCATCGATGGTTGCTCCAGACTCATAGTTACATGCTTCTGTATCAGTACAACCATAGCAGCTGTAGTCGCAGGTTCCATCATCCTCTGTGGCATTAACATCATAGTTACATGCCTGTGGATCTGTACAACCGTAGCAACTGTAATCGCAGGTTCCGTTGTCCTGAGTAGCAGTTGAATTGTAGTTACATGCCTGCGGATCAGTACAGCCGTAGCAGCTGTAGTCGCAAGATCCATCGTCATCACTTGCTTCAGGATCGAAATTACATGCCTCAGGATCTGTACAACCAGGAGTTGAAGAACATACCGCTGGCGCAGGGAAAACGATACCCATACATGTACCGTCGATTTCCGGATAAGGACCTACAAAGCCTGTTGGATCACCGGTGAAAGTGTGGGCATAGAGGTACTGCAAATCGCCATCGCCTGCATCAAATATTTGCAGGTTCAGCTGATAACGCAGTGTTCCGGTAGGACAAGTAACCTGTGCAAGAAGCACGCGATTCTCAGGTCCAATAGGCAAACCATTTACGTCTCCGTTCAGTGAAAACCAGGCTCCGTCATCAACCATGGCGGCAGGAGCAGCGGCTCCGGCAGTTGCGCCAAATGACGACTGAAGCTGACCTGCGGGGTTGGTCAGAATGTTGATTGGCCCACCTGGATCAGCAGATGAGGCACGGTTGATGGTGATGAATGAATCGTAGCAAAGTTCCGGGAAGAAACCGCAGAATGCTGCGTTCACTTCAGGACCAGCTGTTCCACCGAAACCTGAGTTCCAAATGGTAGTCGGATTCACTCCAGCCTCATCAGTATCTCCGATGCGGAGCAGGTGCACCATACCGGGATCACTGATACCATAGCAGGATGAGAAGAAGTCATTCGAATCCTGCAGACGAGCATAAACCCTGTAGGTTGTATGACCTGCAGGATAGTTGGCCACACCGGCACCAGTCGAATAAACTTCATTGATCACATCAACAAGCTGAGCGTTGGCTGTGCTACAACAGACAACGAGTACAGCCACAAGAGCACGTAATAGTTTTCGCATTTGAGAGCGTTATTGGTTAATCGAACTTGTTTAGCAAGAGGCGCAAATGTAAAAGAGCAAAAGTGAAAATCCCAATAGTTTGCACGAAAATCGAAGAAATTTAATATTTCATCGACAAAATACATTTGTTTATCGAATTGTAAAGTGAGACATTTCATCGCCTAAACCCGGCCTCGCCAACCTCTTTACCCATCTGTCTCATTCAAAATGAGCGCGATGTGAAAAATCTGATCAGACTTTTGACCCGGAGCGCTGTCCTCCTCAAAAAGAAATTGCTTGCTCAGTTTAGTTTTTTTGCGACGGGATATTGCACAAATGTTAATCATTACTACATTCGCGGCTCGAAAAATGGTGCCTTAGCTCAGATGGTAGAGCAAAGGATTGAAAATCCTTGTGTCCCTGGTTCGATTCCTGGAGGCACCACAGATTCGAAAAGACCGGCTAACCGCCGGTCTTTTTTTTATCTACATTCGTCAGGCATGTCTTCCTTTTCACCTGTAAAATATTTCCAGTCGCCCGATGAGTTAGGGGCAACATTGAATCAGCTCGCATCCGAAAAGTCTTCTGTCATCATCCTGGCAGATGAGAACACCTCTGATCACTGTTACCCCCTTCTTGCCGATTCATGTCAGGCTCTGGCCAAAGCGGAAATCATCACTGTTCCCGCAGGCGAGGAATCAAAGTCCCTGGAAATCTGTCACGGAATATGGCAAACCCTGATCGAAATGAAGGCTGACCGCAGGTCCCTGATGATTAATCTCGGCGGAGGTGTAATAACAGATCTCGGCGGATTCATTGCCGGTACTTATAAGAGGGGCATCTCTTTCGTCAATATTCCAACCTCACTCATGGGTATGGCCGACGCGGCGATAGGTGGCAAAACCGGAATTGATCTGGAGAATCATAAGAATATGATAGGGCTGTTCAATGCACCTGAAATGGTTCTGATCTGTCCGGAATTCCTGCATACCCTGCCTGATCAGGAATTAAAATCAGGATTCGCTGAAATGATCAAGCACGCTTTGCTTCATTCGCGGGAAAGATGGAATGAGTTAAGTGCTGTTGCAGATATTTCAAATGAAAATGTGTCAGAACTTCTGGATGCATCCATCAGATTCAAAACGGACGTCGTGCTTCAGGATCCTTTTGAAAAAGGTCTTAGGAAAATTCTGAACTTCGGACATACCATCGGACACGCTATTGAATCGCAGTTGCTCAGCATCGGTAGTCCTATAGCGCATGGGCATGCCATTGCAAGGGGAATGATTGCGGAGGCATGGATAAGCCATCAGATTGCCGGATTGAGTGACGCAGACTTTGACAGCATCAATACATACATCAACAACCTCTACCCCGCTCCGGTTCTTATGGAATCTGATACCGGACAAGTATTATCCTTCATGATAAACGACAAAAAAAACAGTGGTTCTGATGTCAGGTTTGTACTGCTCAGGGAGATTGGCGCTCCCATCTTTGATCAGGGTGTGGAAGAAAACCTGGTCAGGGCCGCATTGAACAGAGCGATGACTATCTCGTAAGTACCACGTAATCCTTTATCAGTGTTCTGAGGAAAACGATCACATCCGCGGGTCGCTCTTCAACTTTGAGTCTGGCAGCCATAGACTCGGCCAGCTCCTGAAGCACTTCCATGTGAGCTGTGTTGCTGATGCTCATATATCTGCCCAATGCGTTTTTAATGAGCATGATATCACGCTCAGGAAAGTTGCGTATGGCAACATATTTCGGCTCGTAGCTGGACAATGATTCGATCTTCAGGATATCGGCAAGACTGATTGGACTGCGATCCCGTACACGAACCACCGTGGTATTTGAGACCATATCACCGAGTCGCTGTGAATGATCAGAAGATGAAACGAGAATTGAGGCCAGCACTCCGCCACTCAAAACCAGATCTACCAGCCTGAAAGACCACCTCAGAACGTAGTCATAGAATTCCGGCTGCTTCCCGTTGAGCTTCACTACCCTTATCTTCAGGAGTCTTTTTCCGGGTGTCTGGCCGTTCATTACATTTTCGAAGAACAGCGAGTAAAAAGCTATGGGCGGCGCTATGACGAGCAAACCAAAGATGATCATGAAGTCCTCTTCATACTCATGCATCTCGTCCATCATATATATAGCCAGAAGGACGGTAATGGTGTAGTAGAGCAGTTTTATCAGGGTATCCACAACATAGGCAAGAATTCTGTCGCGAACTGCTGCGAGTTCGTACGAAATCGTTACGTTTTGCGTTGTGCGGATATCTATGCTCTTCATTTCAACCTTTATTCCGATATATTAGCCCTCTGTATGCAGGAAACGGAATTCATCCGCCAAAATAAAGACAAGTGGTCTGAATTTGAAGAAACCTTGAAGGATAAGGATAAAGATCCTGTACGCCTTACCCATCTTTTCATAGAGACCACCGATGACCTTTCCTACAGCCGTACCCATTATGCCAATCGTTCTGTACGCGTGTACCTGAACGGCATAGCTCAGCAAGTATTTCAGATCATCTATAAAAACCGCACAAAGGCAACCCGGAAGAAAAGAAGTTTCTGGCGGGAAGAATTGCCGGATGCCATGTGGCATGCCCGGAAATCTCTCCTTCTTTCATTCTCGTTATTCATATTCGGAATGTTCATCGGGATTTTTTCCAGCATGTATTACCCAGATTTCGCCAAGATCATGCTGGGATCATATTATATCGAGATGACCGAATCGAATATCGCCAATGGCGATCCCATGGCCGTGTACAAGGATGATGAACCCGTATCCATGTTCCTTCGGATAGCATGGAACAACGTTTACATTTCCTTTCTCGCATTTACCCTGGGAATTGTATTTGGCGTTGGCACTGTTTTCATCATTCTCAGGAATGCCATCATGTTTGGTGCATTCATTTATTTCTTCATTGAGCGAGATCTCTTTGCTGAATCGTTTCTTGCCATCATGCTGCATGGCACTCTCGAACTAAGCATGATTGTTCTTTCTGGATGCGCAGGATTCGCACTCAGCCGCGGACTTATTTTCCCGGGAACCTACACCCGCGGTCAGGCCCTGATATTCTCGGCAAGAAATGGAATTAAAATCATGATCGGTGTTGCTGTCTTGCTCACATATGCCGCCATTATTGAGTCGTTCGCAACAAGGTTTACCGACCTGCCGGAAATAGCCAACGGCAAACTCATCATAGATGTGCTCAGGGGCCTGGTTATCGCCATTTCATTCATCCTGGTATTCGGTTATTTTGTTTTCTATCCCTGGTACCGACACCGAAAAGGTCTTGTAGCGCCGGAGACTTTCGAAGAAAAAGCATCGGCAGGCGGACTTCTGATTGACCTGAAGGAGATTAAATCCAGCGGCCGTCTGTTTACCGAGAGCTTCATCATATTCGGCAGAACCATCGGCAAGAATCTGAAGTATTCCTTTCTCGCGGCAATACTGGCGTCAACTGCGCTTATGGTGATTAAACTGCTCAGTGAAAATGAAACCAATGTGGACCACTGGGATCCCGGATTTTATTACAGATTCTGGAATTTCTCGGTGCTCAGCAAGGTTGTTCATCTCAGCGATTTCGGTCAATTCCTCATCATACTTATACTCATGATTGGCAGTCTTCTGATGAGCGCAAGATGGATCAGACCATTTGTGGAAAAAGGAAAGACATACAAATTAACACCGGCAGTTATTGCGACATCCATTGTGGTTTCTACCATTCTTTGTCTGAACCTGACCTTAAGTGAAATGGCCATCGCGACATCCGTTTTTGTCTTCCCCTTTTGCCTGATCTGGTATTTTATCAGCTACTACGAGAATGTAAATCCTGTTAAAGCACTGATCAGGACATTTACGCTATTGCGAAATGGTTACTGGAAAACTGTGGGATTATACATCAGCATCACTGCCATGCATTGGATCTTTGTCCTGATACTGCAGGCAGATCTGACCGGTTTGCTTGGCGAGTTCATTCAGATGAATGTTCCCAGGTCGTGGGCACTTGCCTCATACGTTCCTGAGTCCTTTGATATTTTGCTTTCCTATATGTTTCTCTGTGTCATGTTTCCGGTAACGGTTTTCTCATCCGGACTGGCATATTTTACCCTCGTTGAAATGAATGAGGCACCTTCACTGAAGGAGGCAATCCGAAGAATCGGAATAAGAAAGCGGGCATATGGAATCGAACGTGAATAAGTTTCTCAGCACATATCGCCGCGTATTCGTTCTCAGCATCATCATGCTGGGTTTAACCTTCGTTCTGCCCGTAAACATCGTCCTTTCTCAGGAACAATCATTGTGGACAAAAGAAGAGGTTGATGAGGCGCGCAAGGGAATTGATTACAGCGGTGAACCAGAGCCAAAACCAGAATCTCCGCCGGAGCAGCCACAAGGCGAGCCTGAGAATCAGCAAAAAAATGAGTCGGAATTCTGGAGGTCGGTGAAGAATTTTTTCAATTCTCCGGGTGGTAAAATCATCGTTTTTACCCTGGTCATTGCCTTACTTGTTTTCACCATACTGAAATTCATCAATACGCGAAGAGTCAGGCGGGATCAGAAAATCGCCTTGCTGGATCCGTCCACACTTTCTGATATCGAAGAGAATGTGCCTGAATCAGATATTGAGAAATTTCTGAGACTGGCGGTGGAAGCAGGAAACTACAAACTTGCCGTACGTCTCATGTACCTGCGGCTGCTTCAGCAACTACATGAAGCGGGCAAGATTGTCTGGAAAAAAGAGAAGACGAACCGCGACTATGTGCGTGAGCTGAGAAAGCACGGACATTCCGGAATCTTCGGTGAACTTACCCTTGCGTTTGAGATTGTCTGGTACGGAGATACAGATGTTTCGCGGGAGAAATATGACATCCTGGCCAAAGCCTTTTCCTCATTCAACATAAACCTGAATGGCAGCAAATAAGACTTCAGGCAAATGGATGGGGCTGATCCTTGAGATAATTATCCTGATTGGTCTGTACTTCCTTTTGAAGTGGTTTGCAGGACCTCAGGTGGACTGGAGGGTTATGTATCGTCCGAATGGCAAAGAACCGTACGACACGTATGTCATTCACGAATTGCTTCACAAAGTGCGAAACCAGCAGGAGTACATTCAGGTGAAAGACAGTATGGAAAAAACCCTTGAGGCCGATCCCGGCAGCGCCGTCGATAACTACATTTTCATCGGAGAAGAGTACTTCATCGACAGTGCCGAAACGGTTGCACTCCTGAATTTTGTAAGTAACGGAAATAAGGCTTTTATCATCACGGATGATCCGTGGGATGTATTGCGGGACTCACTTCTCAGACATCCCCTCAGTGTAGCTGACAGCGATTTTATGGAATCCGGTATGCACCTGGGAAGTCTTACTTACATGTCGACAGACACCACCGTTTGTGCTTACACTCAAACTTCCGACAGCTCCGCCTGTTACACATTTATCAATGAGTGGGAGCCGTACATGTATTACTGGAGATACTATCTCGATAACATAGTGTCGAGCCTCCCCGACAGTGTTGAGGTGCTGGGTGCCTTCAACGGCGATTACACCAACTTCATTCGTCTGCGCTTAGGAAAAGGAGAAATCTACTGGCATACAAACCCCATCATGTTCACGAACTTCTACATGAAGAATGATACCCTGGTCAGGTATGTGCAGGATGTGTTCTCTCATCTGGGTGATGGCAAGATTGTATGGGACGACGACAGTCACAAGTATGAATCAGACATTGACTGGACAGAGAATGAAGACCCCATTCCCAGGGAAGGGCCTCTTGAGTTCATACTCTCAGAGCCGTCGCTTCGTCGCGCGTGGTACCTTCTCCTTGCCGGTGTATTTCTTTACCTGTTGTTAGGCGCCCGGCGCAAACAAAAGGTCATACCCGTTACCGAGAACATGGAAAACACGTCCATTGAATATGCTGAAACCATTGCCCAGCTATTTATGGAACAGGAGGATCACAGCAGGTTGGTACGTCTCAAAGCAGACTTATTCAAAAGCTACCTCCGCGAGCGCTATGGAATTATTATTCCCGCTAAGATTGAAATGTGGGACGACAAACTCATTCGCCTGATCAGTCAGCGCTCTGGTGTGTCTGTTGATTCTGTGAACTCGATCATAGAGGATTGTAAGTACTACGAATCCATTACAGGAATAGATACCCCTAAGCTGCTTGCATTCCACAACAAACTTGAAGCCTTTTATTACAACAGCAAATAGTCAACTAAATAAGCCGTACTCATGAGCGAAGAAATTTCAAACCCCGGATCACCTTCAGGAGAGGTTCAGTCAGAATGGATGATCGGCCTCAATCCGACTCATCGCGTAGATGTGAAACCAATCTCCGAGATCATGGATCGCGTGCATGCTGAGATCGGTAAAGTGATCATCGGGCAGGACAATCTGATAGAAAAAATGATGGTTGCTCTTCTCACAGGCGGGCACGTCCTGATCGAAGGCTTGCCGGGAATTGCAAAAACCCTGACGGCAAAGCTGATGGCACAAACCATCAATGCTGAATTCAGTCGGATTCAGTTTACACCCGACCTGATGCCAACGGATGTTACCGGTACCTCGGTATTCAACATGAAAGAATCTACTTTCAATTTCAGAAAGGGGCCCATCTTCGCCAACATCGTTCTGATCGATGAGATTAACCGCGCACCTGCAAAAACTCAGGCTGCCCTGATGGAGGTAATGGAAGAGCGGCAGGTCACTTACGACGGAGAGACATACAAAATGGACTTCCCGTTTTTTGTAATTGCAACCCAGAACCCTGTTGAACAAGAGGGTACCTATTCTCTGCCGGAAGCACAGCTTGACCGCTTCATTTTCCGTATCAAAGTCCCCTACCCTACTCTTCAGGAAGAGCGTGAGATTCTGATTCGATTTGAAAATGACTTCGATGTAAAGGAAAAGACATCTGTGAATCAGGTTACGGGCCCGAAGGACCTGAGCCAATTCCGTGAGCTGATACAAAAGATTTATATCCGTCCTGAATTGCTGGGTTACATAGCTGCTCTGGTGAACAACACCCGCAACAATGGCGACATTTTTCTGGGAGCCTCACCACGTGCCTCACTCGGAATCATGAAAGCCTCCAAAGCTCTTGCCGCCATCCGGGGCCGCGAATTTGTTACACCAGACGACATTCGCGATGTGAGCGTAGACGTATTGAATCACCGCGTAGTTCTGAGTCACGAAAGAGAGATGGAAGGTGTAACGCTCGATGAAATCATCAAAGGAATTCTCACCAGTGTAGAAATACCACGATAATCAGGAGTACCATCAAGAAGAGAGACAAAATATCTTTCATAGGCAGCTATCGCCTCACTCCGCGATTTTTCTATGTCGTCGGCGGGTTGATATTGTTCGCATCGCTCGGATTTGCCTTACCATGGCTCATCCCACTAACTGATGCCCTGGTGCTGGTTGTGCTGGCGACCATCATTGCAGAAAGCATCATTCTGTATTCCGGAGCAGTTCAGCTTGAGGCACACAGGTCCACCACCAAGATGTTGTCTCTGGGAGATGATAACAAGATTGAACTCATCATCGAAAACACCGGAAATTTCGCAGTGCATACAGAGTTGTATGATGAAATTCCCTATCAGCTTCAGATGCGCAACCTCGGCCTGAAAGAGAAACTTATTGCAGGTGAGACCCGCGACATTTCTTATCACATCCGCCCAGTGGTTAGGGGAGAATACCATTTCGGATTTCTGAACGCTATTACTACCGTGGCTACAGGGCTGGTGGCACGCAGAATGCGACTCGCGCATCCTGCTATGGTACCTGTGTACCCAAGTGTGATTCAAATGAAAAAATATGAGCTGCTGGCATTTGCCCGGATCAGCACATTTGAAGGAGTGAAAAAAGTGCGCAGGCTGGGTCATAGTTACGAGTTCGATCAGATCAAGACATATTCAATCGGCGACGATGTGAGGAGCATCAACTGGAAAGCCACTGGCAGGCGGAGTCAACTTATGGTGAACCAGTACGAAGATGAGAGAGCGCAGCCAGTGTACTCGATCATCGACAAGAGCCGCAGCATGCATATGCCTTTCAACGGACTAAGTCTGTTGGACTATGCGGTAAATACCAGTCTTGTTATATCCAACATCGCGCTGAGAAAACATGACAAAGCGGGTCTGATCACTTTCTCAAATATCATAGGCAGCAGTCTGGTAGCAGAAAACAGTGAGCTTCAGCTGAAAAAAATTCTGCAGGCACTTTACTTTGAAAAACCCCGTCAGCAGGAGTCAGATTACCAGCTGTTGTATCGCGCAACGCGCAACATCATTAAAGCGCGAAGTCTGATCTTTCTGTATCTGAATTTCGAGAGTATGTATGCTGTAGACAGGGCTCTTCCTGTCTTGCAGAAGATCAACCGCGACCATTTGCTTGTGGTCATGATTTTCGAGAATACGGAACTCACAACCTACTCCAGAGAGCAGGTTGAATTTGTGAGCGACATTTATGCCCAGACCATTGCCCAGAGGCTTATCTACGACAAGAAGAGTATTGTGGCAAGACTCCGGAAATATGGCATACAGGTAATCTTGTCGAAACCAGAGGATCTTTCCATCAACACGGTGAACAAATACCTCGAATTAAAAGCCCGGTCATTAATTTGATGGCATACTTTTCGGTACGCGGAGCCGCAAGGCATTCCAAAAACCAAAGTCATGCGATATCTTATCTCATTCATGTTTCTTTGTTTCGGCCTGTGCAGCGCTGCTCAGGATTTTCAGTGGGCATTACCACTGGGTTCATCCAGTTATGATGCATCCACAGATGTGGTGAGCGATGCGGCGGGAAATGTATTCCTGACCGGAATTTTTCAGGGTACGATCGACATGGATCCGGGCCCCGGCACATCCAACCTGTCTAATCTGGGGAGTAATGACGTATTTGCCGCCAAATACAGCCCGGAGGGTCAGTTGATTTGGGCAGTTTCATTCGGAGGAACACAATTTGATCAGGGAGGAGCCATTCAGCTCGATCCCGATGGTAATGTATATGTCGCAGGTGGATTCAGAAGCACCGTTGATTTTGATCCGGGGCCGGGAGTATTCAACCTGACATCAGCAGGCAATCTGGATTTTTTTCTTGTCAAGCTGAACCCACAGGGACAGTTCATCTGGGCCTTCCGCATTGGCGGTACCGGTGAAGAAACTGCCGAAGCCATTGAGTGTGACAATGGATCCGTTTATTTCAGCGGGCTGTTTACCAATACCGTTGATTTCGATCCCGGTTCTGGTACAGCTAATCTGGTTCCCACAGGATCTCAGGACGCATTTATTGCCAAATTCACTTCAGATGGCAGTTTTGTTTGGGCTAAGAACTTCGGCACATCAGGCGGAGAATTCTGTTATGATCTGGCTCTGTCCGGCGGATTCATCTATGCCTGCGGACTTTTTTACGGCACCATGGATGTTGACCCCGGGCCTGGCACATTCAACATAGTTGCCAGTGGCTTCAACGCAAGGAATTACCTGATCAAATGGACCACCGATGCCACATTCAGTTGGGGTGTGTCATACG
>JBEAZL010000062.1:0-2521 GCA_041170085.1 Bacteroidota bacterium | reverse complement strand
TCGTTGTCGTCAGGGTCGGGATCATCAGGATCGGTTCCACACGGCAGGACTTCAATGCTCGCTTCCTGCTCGCAGACACCCATGGTCCTCACCACATTGAAAACTCCGGTGGTATCAACCTCAATGAACGGAGTCGTAGAACCATTACTCCACAGATAGGTCGCGCCCGGAGCTGATGCGTCAATAGTGACTGTTGATTCACACAGCTCGATATCACCCAGTTCCAGGGCAGGCATCGCGATAACAGAAACCATGTCAATATACATGTATGGAAACGGCATGGATCCGGTGTTTTCAAATCCCGCTAACACAAGAATATTCTCTCCGCCCTGCGCCACATAACTTCCACTTATCAGGGTCCAGGAGGTGGGGTCAAAATCTATCGGTCCCTGCACATGCGCTTCAATCCCCGATTCGAATGGACTGTCTTGCAATGGCGCATCAGTAAAATATGCTCCCAGACTCGGAGCTACAACCGGCGACTCGTTCCAGACTGATGCATAAAAAGAAACACAATAGGTTGTTCCGGCTGTCATGGGTTGCAAAAGTGAAACCTGAACGTACTCCGGATTCCCCGTGCTGCACTCCAGGTTCAGATATTGGTTACCGTCAAACGCGTCGATGGTGGAGGGGGGAAAGAACACGGCCCCTTCATATCCAATGTCGGGTGTATTCACCGGATCGGAGTCGAGAAATTCAGACCAGTTCTGAGAGCACGTTATTTCCGGATTTACCCAGCAATCATCCATACCCTCGAAGCTCGGATTTGGCACAAGATTTTGAGCCTGCACACCCGCAGTGATAAAAAAGCAGAAAAATAATTTCACACAATTCCATTTCATACAGGCAAGACCAACACAATCGCCGATTGGTTTCGTTAACCCATGAACAGAATTTGGAAATAAATATGATTCCTAAAACCCCAAATCACCTTCCCGCAAACTTGTTCCCGGAGAAATAATCATAAGCCGCACGCGCAATTCTGGCAATGATCTCCTCGTTTGTTTCGTCATCTTCTTTGGAATCCGTCACAAATACGCTGATGATAAAATAATCTCCTCCGGGAAGGAAGACAATGCCAACATCATTCGTCGCAGGAGTCAGCCCGTCATCACTGGTCCCGGACGATCCCGTCTTATGAGCTACAATTGTTTCCTGCGGTAACAATCCCCTTAACCTCCCCTTCCCGGTGGTTGTCTCCTTCATGGTTTGCCAGAAAAATTCATGGCTGGCTTGTGATAAAATGTGGCCCTGATTCAGATAAAACATCCTGAGTGTTTCGGTAGAAGCCATGGGCGTTGTCCAGTTCGTGAACATATTATCCCATTCCGCCTGCATATCCTTTTCGTTCACGTTTATGGCAATATCCTGAATGCCATTTGATTTGAAGAATTCTTCAATGGTCTTCGGAGTACCCACAAGGCGTATTAACACATCACATGCCACGTTATCACTTTGACAAACAGAATACTGAATCAGCTTTCTGATGGTAAAATTTCCTCCCTCCGGATTCTCGTCTCGTAACGGGCTCCAGAATTCTTCGGGAAGCAGATCCCCTTTTTTAACCTCTACGACCTCATCAAGGGTGAGTCTCCCCTTATCAATTTCTGAAAGGACTGTAAGGGCAATGTGATACTTAAATACACTTTGCAACGGACAATGTCTATGACCATTCCAGAACAACGTATCCCTGCCATCATCGCCCACTATTGCAATGCCAACTATAGCCTCCTTATTTTCTATGATGCCGGAAATTTCCTTGCGCAACGATTCTGTGCTGCTCCGGGTTGTCCTGCAACCCACCAACGCTGTAAGAACTAAAAACGAGAAAACTGAAAAAACAAATATCCTTAGAATAAAAAATATTTTCATACGCCGAGAATTAACTGAATCGCAAAATCTCATATAACAAATTCAAACCCCTCACATCCTCTTCCTTCAACTCAGCATTTCCAAGAATCTGCTGTTCAATCCTCTCCGAGAAATGGACCCTGGTCTTCTCGCTGCTCAGCCATGTTCTGATATTCCTGGCCAGGGTCTCATCACCAAATGGGCTTCGCAGTTTTGAGCTGTCGTAAGGATCAAACCCTTCTAAAAATAAATCCCTGAAATGCAAAAGACTTTGCTCAGAGGTCTCATCATACCAAACATCAAGTAAATCCATGGCATTCAGACCGCCCTTTCGAAACATGATCAAGATAGAATCCATTCCGCGATACATGGCGGGAATCGGATGTGTACAGAGACATTTTCTGAAGTACTCTCTTGAAAAACTTTCCAGCAACTCCAGCTCTGCTGCAGTCCATTCTGAGGGTTCGAAGGGAGATAGCCTTGCAAGAGAAAGCTCAACAGAATGAGATGGAAACTCAAAGTTTGAAATCAACTCAAGATATCGCGGAAGGAAATGTTTTACTTCTTCAATACTCGTCTTCGCTGTTCTGGCGCCATCGTTATATCCGGCCAAAAGATCTCTCGAAATTTCCTTAACAGGAGAACTCGCCAGCCTCATCTCCTCTTCAGG
>JBEAZL010000061.1:0-3390 GCA_041170085.1 Bacteroidota bacterium | reverse complement strand
CGTGATCGTGCGCATGGCCATCCTCTGCATGCGTGTGTGTGGTATCTGACTCAGCGTGCACATGAGAATCTGCTTCTTCATGATCATGCTCATGCACAAGCCATACAGACTGAACAGGTGTAAGTATCAGGTTATCTATCGCAGACCCGCTCTCCTTGTAAATACCGGTGACCGTGAATTCAATGTCGTGATGGTGTGCATCTCCGCTCTCGGCATCCTTATCAAATCCATGGACACTCACAAACCGGCTGCCCACTTTAAGTCCCGTGTTTCTGGCCACTTCCGATCCCAGATTAACCTCAAAAGCCTTTTCAAAGGCAGTGCCCTCAGCGAGTTCAACGCCATAATGCTTCGGATACTTTTCGTTGGTACCCACAATGCGCCAGTTCTCATAGTTGTCGCCGTAGGCCAGAGGTATGGCTTCAGCTACATTAATATCCTTGACAATCTTCCTGGCATCCTCAACCTTAATGTTTCCGGTTGGAGCATCCACATGGTAAACATTGGCAAGAATCAACTGCAAAGGGCTTCCAGACGCCCCGAGGACGAAGTCAATATCCTTGATATTACGGTTGAACTTCTCGTTCAACTGCTCCTCAACAAGCAGGAGCAGCGAAATAATACCAACTCCGAAAGCAAGCATAACCACGCTTAAGGTGGTATTCAGAGGCTTGTTCAATATGTTGCCCAGCGCAATTCTGAGTAAATTCATATTTCAATGCTTTTGGGGAAGCGGTCCTTCAATCGCTTGTCGTGGGTCACAATTACCAGGCTGGCCTGAGCAGAAGATGCCTGCTCTTCGAGCATGCGAATTACCTCCTCTGCGTTGCGGTCATCCAGCGCACTCGTCGGCTCGTCGGCCAGGATCAGAACCGGATCATTCATCATAGCCCTCGCAATGGCAACACGTTGCTTTTCTCCTGAACTCAGCTGACCGGGCTTTTTGTTCTGCATCTCTTCGATACGGAGACGACGCAGCAAATCCTTCGCCTTTTGGCGGGAAGGCTTTTTCCCCGTCAGAAACTGGGGTAGCAGCAGGTTTTCCAGTACTGAGAGAGATTCAACAAAGTGTGGAACCTGAAAAACAATACCCACCTTAGATCCCCTGAAGCGATCAAGTTCACTGCCGGATAAATGAGTAATATCCCTGCCATCGATCTCAACCTTGCCTTTGGTCGGGCTGAGCATACCTGCCAGCAAATGAAGCAAAGTGGTTTTGCCCTTCCCGCTTTCGCCGATGAGAAGGAGATGTTCGCCTCTTTCGCACCGGATTTCGGGGAAGCTAAACCGGGTGGTTTCGGTGTATGCGAAGTTCAGGTCGGTTGCTTTGAGCATAGGTATCAATTCGCGGAAGCCAAAAGTAGTGCACGCAGACGTACAGACAGGTGTCTGAAGTCATACTGATAAAACCTGATGCGGACGATACAAGTTCAGTGTTGTTATCTTTCCTTTGTAGCATGACATTCAGACAAAGGATAATCCGATTCCTGATCGGAGTGATGATTGGCTGTGTTGTGGTATTTATGCTTTTCCCCGGATTCGATGTTCTGGGATGGTTACCCTCCCGTCAGATCCGCAAGCAAATATTCTCTGTTCCCCTTGTCGCCACCGACAACGCCCAGTGCCGCCTGAATTGCGCCGGCATCTCAACAGAAAAACTCAATGAACTCATCTCTAAGGGCGATGTGGTCTATGACAAGAGTGAAACCCGTCAAAAGCCCCGTAAATACTACATAGAGAACAATGGTGAATATGTGATAGTATCTCTTCACGATGAAAATTCGATCGTAGAAGATTACGGCAATCTTCAAAATCCGCTTTCCTGCCAATGTCCGGAATAATGAAAGATAAAATACAGGAAAAGGCATCCATGATTGTGGATTCCGTCAGGAATATCCGTCGACACCTGCATCAACATCCGGAGCTGTCTTTTAAGGAATATCAGACATCTGATTTCATTTCCGGACAGCTTACGGAGTTTGGTATTGAACATACAAGAGGCATCGCTGGTACAGGAATCACCGCGGTCATCGCAGGACGCGGCCAGCATCATAAGCGGGTGGCGTTGCGCGCAGATATTGATGCCTTGCCTATTTCAGAAACAGGTAATCCGTCGTACAAGAGCGTGAATGAAGGTGTCATGCATGCCTGCGGGCATGATGTTCACACGGCTTCGCTTCTGGGTGCAGCAAGAATTCTTCATGAGTTGCGAGATCAATGGGACGGTTCGGTCCAGCTGGTGTTCCAGCCCGGAGAGGAAGTTCTTCCGGGTGGTGCCTCTCTGATGATTCGCGAAGGCATATTTGAAGCTCACAAACCAGCAGCCATCTTCGGACAGCATGTATTTCCCGAGTTGCCTGCAGGTACAGTTGGGTTCAGGGCCGGAACTTACATGGCTTCCTGTGACGAGCTCTATATCACCGTAAAAGGTCGAGGGGGCCATGGTGCCAAACCCGATAAAACCATTGATCCGGTTCTGATTACAGCTCACCTGATAGTGTCCATGCAACAGGTTGTTTCCAGGTGGAGCAATCCGCAGATGCCTTCAGTTCTGTCTTTCGGAAAAGTGATTGCCAATGGTGCCACCAACATCATACCGAATGAGGTACTTATCCATGGCACTTTCAGAACCTTCGATGAGACCTGGCGAAAAGATGCCCATCAGCGGATGAGTCATCTGGCGCAGTCGCTCGTGGATGGTATGGGTGGTGAAATTGATTTCAGAATAGATGTCGGCTACCCTGTGCTGCGCAATGAACCGGCACTAACCCTCCGGGCAAAAGAATATGCCACTGAATATTTAGGAAAGTCGAACGTAGCAGATCTTGAAATGCGCACTACGGCTGAGGATTTTGCATATTACAGCCACATCATGCCCGCATGCTTCTATCGCCTTGGCACGTCATCAGCCGATGGAAAGAACAGCTATCCGGTGCATCACTCATCATTTGATATAGATGAAGACGCGTTGATTACCGGCATGGGTTTAATGGCTTATGAAGCCATACGGGAATTGGGGAATACCTGATCAGAAGCCCATCTCGCTCATGAACTTGATGCGCATGAGACGTAATTGTTCCTCTTCAAACTCACGGTCGAAATGCTTCTCCGCTTCGCGGATGTCTTCCGTATCTGATCCCATGAAGTAGTCGAAAATATCCTGTTGCTGATCCTCATCCAGTTCCTCATCGATGAAATACTGGATATTGATTTTTGTACCCGATGCAATGATTGATTCGAGTTCGTCAAGCAACTCTCCCATAGTCTTGCCCAAACCGCGGGCAATGTCGTGAAGCGGGATTTTCTTGTCGATGTTCTGAATGATCTGAACCTTCTGACCGCTGCGGTTAACAGCACTTTTGACAACAAAGTCTTCAGGACGTTCGATCT
>JBEAZL010000060.1:0-4024 GCA_041170085.1 Bacteroidota bacterium | reverse complement strand
TCCAGGACCACGTGTAGCCTCCGGCACCACCAGTGGCAGAAGCTGAAATGCTTCCATTAGTCAGACCATTACAACTCACGTGTGTAATGGTTTGAGATATTGAAATGGCAGTCGGATTTGACAGACTTGTGCTCACCTGTTTGTTACAGCCATTGTTGTCTGTAACAGTAAGGGTATATGATCCGGAGGCAACGTTGTTCAGGTTCTGTGTGGTTGCTCCGTTACTCCACTGATATGAATAAGGTCCGTTTCCTGTGACCGATGCGTTGATACTGCCAGTAGAGGCATTGTTGCATGCAGGTGCAGTGGGAGTGAGCGTTACAGTTGGTCCGGCAGATACAGTGATACAGTTCTGGCATACATAGGTATCAGAGCCCGACGCATTGGTAGCTATCAATGTCACATCATATGTTCCTGCATTAGCGAACGCGATGTTCTGAGGGTTCTGTGAACTGGATGTTGATGGAGATCCCCCTTCAAAGGTCCATTGCCAGGAAGTAGGTGTGTTGGTGCTTATATCGGTAAAGGAGGTATTGCCATTGGTACACAAATAATTGTCGCCGATACTGAATGAAGCATCAGGAGCGTTGGCTGGGGCTTCGGGTTCATCCAGGCAGAAACTATGTACGTCATTCAGCCCCCAGTTTCCGGATCCGGAAAACAACATCGTTCCGTTGGCATCTGTCATGTTATAGTTACCCGTGATGAAACCCTGTCCGTCACCATAACTATCGCTTATGGTGAATGTGTAACATCCTCCAGGTATGCAGATACTCTGCGAAATGTCAAGCCCCTGCTGATTGTTTACATAGGGTCCGCCGGATGCTACTACAGTACCGTTTGCATCTTCGATTTCCCATGTGTTTTCAGAGCCGAAGAAATCAAGCTCGATGTTGAAGGTGGCATTGCTTCCGCTTGCAATTCCGAAGCCTGCAGTTTTCATGTCATTGGCGGCATACTGATCCGATTGTCCGTTGGGATTAGTTGTCCATGCATAAAAAGTGTGTGTGCCTGTGCTTCCGGTAATGGCAGGAAGATTAATGTTGACTGATAATCCGGATGCCAGTGAGCCACTCCAGCTATAAGTGTTTGAACCAACACCATTGATGTTGTATTGAATCGTCGCACTGGTAACTGTATTCGAACCATAGTTGGTCATGGTCACCTGCGGGGCAATCAGGTTATCACATGAGGTACCATCGGGAGAAATTATGCCTGAAATTCCGACATCCAGTGCCGATACCGGCTGACATCCCAACGAGTTGATGAGCGATGCGCGTTCTGTTTCAAGTGTAGTTCGCATGCGGACTTTCTGTCCATCTGTGAACATATTCTTGCAAGATTCTGCTGTATAGTCCAGATAGTTTTCAACCTGCTGTGTTCCGCTGCATGCAGGGCTGGAACAATCGCCGGCAATGATGGTGACCGGAGTGTCGCATACTTTGTCGCCATTCAATGTGCAATTGGCCTCTGAGCATGCGCTGGTATTGTGGAATGTATGGTACAAGGCAAACGAATGACCCATCTCGTGGGTGAGGGTCCTGTTCATATTGGTGTATGACTTCAGGTTTCCGACGGTTCCGAAAGCGTTGTGAAGCACCACAATGCCGTCCAGCGGACTGTTTACAGGAAAGTACGCATATCCCTGAACACCGCTCTGCGCATTGTTGTCTTCGATTTCATTCACTACCCAGATGTTCATGTACTCTTCGCGCGGCCAGGTACTCAGACCTTTTACCGCAGCTTCATCTGCACCTATACTGGAAGCAGCTTCAATTCCCATATCGGCATAGTTCGCAACCGCTGAGCCGTCAACCCTGACAATTCCCGTAGTGGCATTTCCATCCGGATCGCGCTGGGCAAGACAGAATTCGATTCCCACATCGACACCATCGCCGAATCCGGGTGTGCCGGGCATCTTGCGAAAGTCCTCATTTAAGGCCTCTATGGCCGAGAAGATTTGTGCATCACTGATGTTGCTACCTGTTCCGATAGGTTCACCTTCGTGAATCACGTGAACCACTACCGGAATCACATAGACTTCATCGGTGCGGTCTGCAGGATCCAGTGACATAGCCTGATTGATGGCCTGCTCCATATAGAAATAACTTCTTGAGTAGACAGGATCATGTAATATGAGGCTGTCATTTTTGATGTCGCTGGCGCAGCCAGTGCTTTGGGCGTCTGCTGCAAATGCCTGCACTAACAATGCAAGCGCGGCAACCGTAATTTTTCTGAAAGGGTTCATCAGATCGGTTTTCCTTGTGGTTATGCGCTCTCATACGCATAAAGCACCAGCAAGGGTTGCGGTTAACCGACGAAATCCATTAATTATCTGATGAATGAACTATGAATGAGGACAGGCAGTATGGATTGTTTAATGACAGGATGACAATGCACCCGTATCAGAATGGATAACCAATTCCGAGGTTAAATGTCACATCCAGCAACCTGCGGGTAGTTCCTATATTTTCTAAGAATTCATCATACTGAGTTTTGGGTTCCCAGACCCAACGCTCTCCTCTGACTTTGGAAGGATCTTTAATCTGTGTGCCGAAATCGAATCTCACCAGGAAAAATTCAAAGTCTAACCTGACTCCAAGTCCGGATCCTATCGCAACCTCACTAAGCCATTCTCTGGAATTGAAATCGCTACCCGGACGCAGTGGGTCCGGCTTTTGCAACCAGATATTTCCCATATCAACAAACCATGCACCATGGAACATTTCGGTTAGCTTGAAGCGGTATTCAAAGTTGAACTCGAGTTTGATTTCTCCTATGTTGTTGTATGTGCGAAGTGCCGTTGTATCGCGGTAAGATCCAGGGCCAAGCGTTCTTGCCTGCCAGGCGCGAATGCTGTTGGCACCGCCGGAGAAGAAACTTTTCTCGAAGGGCAGAGTGGGAAGATTATTCTGCGGAATTCCCCATCCTGCATTAAAGCGCGAAGCGAGGCTGTTCTGAGGATTGATTACTTTATAAAATCGGACATCGGTCTCTGCCTTCCAGTATTGAGCGAAACGTATTCCCGCAATTTCGTAGCTCCCGAAGTCGTCTTTTGGCTGTTCAGTTTCTTTATGGATCAGGTATAGCAGATTTCCCGCCCCTTCCAGATAGGCGCGGAAATACATGTATTTCAATTGTGATGAGCTTCGTTGCGTGTTCACGATCCAACCAATTCTGGATGCTGAAATCAGGTGATCGCGGTATGAGTTGGCAAGAAAGGCATCGTTCAGATCTGTTATGAACTGCTCAAATTCCGGCGACTTCTTGATCTTGATTACAGATATCTCTGCCCAATCCACAAAACCACGTGAACCGTGATCCGGATTCTCGACCATACTGTTACCATAGGTAAATCGCGACAGGGTTCTTTCATAGTCTGGTCGGCCCTGATAATTCAACAAAGCACTGATGCTTGTCTGCGGATCATTGCTCCGTTTGAATCGATCAAGAGACAACGGAAAGATTCTGGGAATGCGAATCACTACTTCAGGTCCAATTTCGAAGGTGTTCAGCCTGAGGTTTCTTGAAACCTGATCTGCGCTCCCCTGATTAATATCTTCCTGTGTAAGCGACTGTGCAGCTTCAAATCCCAGAATATTCCGGATCTCGAGTCGCTCGGCTCCGCGAAACAGATTCTTGTTCATGTACACCAGGTTCCCATAAACTCCCAGCGCGCCGTCGCGGTGCGTGAGTTTGGGATCAACACTGAGTGTTTGTTTTTTGGATGGCTGCAGATAAATGTGTGTGTCGAGTGTGTTGAATCGGTTCTGTGTTGAGTCAGTCGTAGCTTCCAGCTGGATGTTGACAGATTGAAAAACCTGAAGGTTTGAAAATCTTCTGTAAGTCTGATCGACTTTGTCTTTGTTGTAGAGCTCGCCTTTGTAGAATGTGGTGGTGTAATCGAGCAATACTGGTTTCAGGCTGGGCTCACCTGGAGTGAGAACGTAAAAATTTCTGAAGGGAATTGTATCCATACGAAGTCCGGATACAAGGAAAGGACTCTGATTCGTGTGTATATAGA
>JBEAZL010000059.1:0-11623 GCA_041170085.1 Bacteroidota bacterium | reverse complement strand
CGTCGGGCAAGGACTTCACACACCATCATTCCATGAAAACACTAAAGGTTCTCATACCTACCGATTTCACTGTGCAGGCAGAATACGCTTACCTGCTCATCCAAAGACTATCAGAGAAGATCGCATTCGAAGTACACTTTCTTCATGTATTGAATGTGCCGGATACCGTAACCATGGATAATCTGGGAAACATCCAGACTTGCGGTGAAATTGACGCAGGATATGTTACCGCGCAAAAGAAAATAGCCGAGCGTCAGCTGGAAGCACTGCGAAATGCATACAGTAACGTTCACACAAAACTTCTGCTCGGAAAGACAACTGATACAGTTACCGAATACGCGAGTCGCGAAAAATTCGACCTCATAACCATGGGTACCAAGGGCTCCTGGGGACTGAAGGAAAAACTATCCGGTTCCGAGACACAAATGATTGCCCGCAAATCCCATGTTCCTGTCTTGTCCATGATGTGCGACAGATCAGACCTGGAAATTCAGAACATACTGCTTGTCCATGATTTTCGCGATTCGCAGACACAGGAGCTGAGCCTCATGAAAAATCTGGTATCCGCTTTCGGAGCCACGATTCACATGCTACAAATCACAGCGAGCAGCGATTCTGCAACAGATGCAGATATCAGTTCGGCCATGGAGGCCTTCGCAAACCGACATGAACTTACAAATTACGAATGTCACATAGTTCATGATCAGGATATCGAGAATGGAGTAATCCACTTCAATGAGATGAATAACATGGACATCATTTGTATGGGTACCCATGGAAAGGGTGGACTGTTCCACTCCAGCGCTACTGAAAAACTGATCAAGCACATGTTCAAACCCATCATTTCATTCCACCTAAACTAACATGATAGAATTTCTCACCCAACCCTGGCCATGGTGGTTCTCCGGAATCATGATCTCCTTCATAATGTTCGTACTACTTTACTTCGGAAAATCGTTCGGATTCTCTTCTAACCTTCGCACCCTATGCACCATGGCAGGTGCTGGCAAGAAGGTGAAGTTCTTCGACTTCAACTGGAAGACTCAAATCTGGAATCTCGTATTTCTCATTGGCGCCATCATTGGAGGATTTATAGCCAATCAATTTCTGTCGACCTCAGAACCTGTTCAGATCGCATCTTCAACCATGGAAGATCTTTCAAAACTCGGTTTCGGAACACCTGAATCGATCCAACCCCTCGAACTGTTCAGCTGGGAAAGTGCATTGTCGCTCAAAGGCTTTTTGATTCTGAGCATTGGCGGCCTGCTCGTCGGTTTCGGATCAAGGTGGGCCGGTGGCTGCACCTCCGGACATGCCATCAGCGGACTCTCGGACCTTCAGTTGCCCTCTCTGATTGCCGTGGTCGGCTTCTTCATAGGTGGCCTTGCCATGACTCATATACTTTTTCCATTGATATTCTAACCTGACATCTCATGAGCAAATTCATCAAATTTCTATTGCCGGGTATCCTCTTTGGAATCGTCATGGCGAAATCAGAGGCTATGTCGTGGTACCGCATTCAGGAAATGTTCAGGTTCCAGTCGTTCCACATGTATGGCATCATCGGCACTGCCGTTACGCTGGGTGTACTCGGCGTAATGCTGATCAAAAAATTCGGAGTCCGGGATTCAGACGGAAACCCGATATTATTCCACCCCAAGGATCGCTCTGTTATGCGCTATCTTCTGGGTGGTACATTATTCGGACTCGGATGGTCGCTCAGCGGTGCTTGTCCGGGACCTATGGTAGTTAACATCGGCTACGGCTTTCTGACCATGATAATAGTATTTGCATCAGCCATCTTCGGAACGTGGCTTTATGGAATTATCAAAGATCGCATACCCCACTGATTTCATTTTTCATCCCAATGGAAGAGAACCAACCACAAATCAATGACAGGCTTCTCAAGGTTATTCAGAAGCTGACCACATTGCTGGTCATACTTCTGATATTCATCGCCCTGTCACCACTGATATACTCATATGGAGATGATCTGGGAAGAATTTTCGCGCGGATGTTTGATATCAAAGAAAATCACATTGATACATCAACTAAATCCGCAGACACCGTTGAATACTGGTCGGCACCAGATCCCGGATCAATCAGTGACCCTGAAAAGAAAAAGCTGGTGGAATACGGCCAGGAGCTGATTGCGCACACGTCCATTTATCTCGGCCCGAACGGAAGTGTGGCCCAAATGACCAACGGCATGAATTGCCAGAACTGTCATCTCGATGCCGGAACCCGAGTATTCGGCAATAACTACGGATCAGTGGCATCCACATACCCCAAATTCAGAGCGCGCAGCGGATCAAATGAAGACATCTACAAAAGGGTAAATGATTGCTTTGAACGCAGCCTGAACGGCAAACCACTGGACACCCTTAGCCGTGAAATGCAAGCCATCAAATCATTCATTGAATTCCTTGGATCCAACGTTGAAAAGGGTACAACCGCATACGGCTCCGGATTGAAAGAACTCGCATTTCTGGACAGAGCCTGTGACCCGGCAAAAGGAAAGGATGTCTATACCGCCAAATGTCAGAGCTGTCATCAGGCAGACGGATCAGGGCAGGCCAAAGATGGTATCAACGAATACCTTTACCCGCCTCTCTGGGGAGAGAACAGCTACAATGAAGGAGCAGGGCTTTATCGCATCAGCAACTTCGCCCGTTACGTGAAATACAACATGCCTCTCGGGGCAACTCACGCAAATCCCCAGCTGACTGATGAAGAGGCCTGGGATCTGGCGGCATTTGTGAATTCACAACCTCACCCGAAAGCTCATTTTCCGGCAGACTGGCCCGATGTATCCAAAAAACCGGTTGATCATCCATTTGGTCCATACACAGATGGATTCACAGAAGAACAGCACAAGTACGGACCATTCAAACCCATTGTTGAGCATCGCAAATTGCCCGCAGCAGCTGCACAAAATCCAAAAAAGCCATGAAGAAAAACAGAAGAGAATTCATACGCAATGTCGGAATGGCCGGATTGGGTGCTGGCTTGCTGGCTCCCATCTCAGCGATGGCAGCTGGAAGCAAAACAAATGAGGAGGATGAAACCTTTGAAGATCACGGCAACAAACCGCTGGTCCTGAACATCCTCCAGACCACCGATGTCCACTGTCAGGTTCACCCTCACGATGAGCTGTTCTGGGAAAATGGAAAAGCTACATTCCGCAAAACTGGTGGCTACGCGCATCTCGCGACATATCTGAAAGAACAACGAAAGAAAAACAAACACACTTTTCTCATCGATACAGGAGACATGTTTCAGGGAAGCGAACTGTCGGTGAAAACCACCGGTCAGGCCATGCTGCCTGTGCTCAATGCACTGAACTACGACCTGTACATTCCAGGCAACTGGGAGGTGATATATGGAAAAAAGTCTATGCAGACTTTAATGGGATCACTTCAGGCGCCTAAGATCTGTACCAACATGTACCATGATCTGGGCGACAAGAAAAGAGGTGAACTCATTTTTCAGCCATACCACATCTGGCATATCGGCGGAGTTAAAATCGGATTTCTTGCCTACACCGATCCCATGGTTCCGCTGCGGCAGTCACCCATGTACAGCAAAGGAATTATATATGCTCAGCCTGAAGAAAATCTCGCTCACTTCGTCGATGTGCTTCGCAATCAGGAGCAATGCTCCTATGTGATACTCCTTTCGCATCTCGGACTATCGCAGCAGATTCATCTTGCCAACCTGGAGGCATGCAAGGGCGTAGATTATATTCTGGGAGGCGATACACATGAACGCGTGCGCGAACCTATCGTGTGCAAGTATTCCAAAGTGGTAGAGCCAGGTGCCTTTGGTTCCTTTGTAGGCAGGCTTGAACTTACCATTGAGAATGGAAAGATCATCAAAGACGAGTACCATCTCGACGAGATCAACACAAAGAACTTCAAGGCTGACCAGGCCATTTCAGAGATCATTAAAAAGAACGAAAAACCTTTCGAAGAGGACATACACAAAGTCGTGGGCTACAGTCAGCACGATCTGTACAGGTACTTTGTCATAGAAAATCCTATCGACACCATGATACTTCAGGCACTTCACTGGCGCCTGAATACAACGGACATTGTCCTCTCGAATGGATTTCGCTTTTGTCCGCCGCGTATTACAAGAGATCACACGGGTAACATCCCGATTACCAACGGATACCTTTTCGACATGCTCCCGGTAGACAGCACTGTTCGATGCGGAGAGGTAACCGGACAGCAGATTATGGAATGGCTGGAGAAAGAACTCAACAATGTATTTGCGAGCAATGCCTCAGAGCGATTTGGCGGATGGGTTGTCAAATTTGACGGAATGCAGGTCAAATTTTACGCCTTCGGAGAAAAGGGAAAACGCGTCCAGGAAGTGACAATCGGTGGAAAGCCTTTGGATAAGGACAGAACCTACTCCATTTCCGCATGCGAAAGAGATGGCGACCCCGAAGACATGCTTTGCCGCATAAGAGGTGTAAAAAATGCACGCAATACCGAACATACTCTGCACTCTGTGCTGCGCGAATACCTCGGAACACACTCGCCGGTTAATCCTGTTCCTGCGAAGAACGCCATTGCCCTTGACGCCCCGGACACACTGTTGTCGCAGGTATCTGGTGTGCCATACGAATTCAGATAAAATTCCAAATCCCATGAAAAAACTTCTCATTATTCTCGCACTGATCGTGCCTTTCAGCTTATGGTCTCAACAACCGGATAATACTGAAACGAACTATGGACCATTCAAAATCGTTTTTCAACTCGCATCTTCTGATACACTTGTGCACAAATCGTTGATGCGTCAACTATCGAACATCAAAACTGTTTCGCCTGAAACTCAGCTTGAAGTGGTCTGTCATGGTCCGGGTATTGAAATATTGAAATCCGGAAGTACAACCGTGAGGAAAAAGCTGGAAGAGCACGCCCAGGCCGGTGTTGTTTTCGATGCCTGCGAGTTCACCATGAAAGAGAAAAAAATTGCACGGGAAGAGCTGCTGCCTGTTGCTCAAACTGTAAGAGCGGGTATACTTCACATCGTTCAGCGACAATCCGAGGGATGGTACTACATCAAATCCGGCTTCTGATCTGACCATGATACTCAGATACTTCGCGCTGGTACTATTTCCGGCATTGTTTCTTCTTACGGAGGTGAAGGCACAGCATCAGGAGCTGAATGAAAAGCCCTCCATATGGAAGCGCAATAACGACACGCTCAATGAATCCGGAACACTGGCCGAAGCATTCCGCAAGGGCCATGTCCATGGGCACTTCAGGTATTTTTTCAGCCAAACCAACAATAGCGGAGATCTGACCGACTACCATGCTCACGCTGGCGGAGGTGGCTTGCGCTATGAATCCGGTAAATTCCACGGTTTCCACATTGGTGTCAGTGGATTCTTCATTTATAACCTGGGATCATCTGACCTCAGCATTCCTGACAGTTCTACGATGTCGCTGAACCGCTATGAACTGGGACTATTCGACATCGAAAATCCTCATAACGGAAACGATATCGACAGATTGGAAGAGCTCTATATCGCTTATAGCAGGAACAAATCCAACTTATCCTTTGGAAAAATCCTGATCAATACACCCTTCATCAACCTTCAGGATGGTCGTATGCGTCCATCGGGAGTGCAGGGAGCATGGTTTGAGCTGGCAGAGTGGGAAAATGTTCGGGTTGAAGGGGGATATCTCACCCATTTCTCTCCGCGCAGCACCACGAAATGGTATCGCGGCGGAGAATCTATCGGTATATATCCGGCAGGTGTTGACCCTTCGGGCGCAAAATCTCTCTATCCCGGTCATGTCGAAAGCAAGGGAACTGCATTACTGGGCATCCACGTGAAGACCTCAGAAACAATAAGCCTGCAGGCGTGGAATTTCACCATAGATAATGTGCTCAACAGCGCACTGATTCAGGCAGATTTCGAGCGTAAAGCGGGTAACACCAGTTTCATTTCTGCGGCGCAGTTTATCCGACAGGATGCATTTGGCAATGGCGGTAGCGATATCGACTCGCTGGCATACGTTCAACAGGGAAATGAAGCTATGACCTTCGGTGTAAAAGCCGGATTGTCGCACGGGCAATGGCTTGCAGAAATCAACTACAACCGCATAACTGCTCATGGGAGATATCTCTTTCCGCGGGAATGGGGCCGTGATCCCTTCTTCACTTTTATGTCGAGGGAGCGAAATGAAGGCTTCGGTGATGTCCATGCCACTACAGCACGAATTCAATGGAAACAAAAAAATGGAATGCTAAAGGCATCGCTCACAGGCGGATACTTTTCATTGCCCGACGTCAGAAATTTTGCACTGAACAAATACGGAATGCCCTCATACTTTCAGGTTAATCTCGACATCCGATACTCTTTTACGGGAATACTTCAGGGATTGGAAGCGCAGGGTCTTCTGGTTTGGAAAGGAAAGAGCGGTGAGGTATACGATAACGACCGTTACGTAATAAACAAGGTAGATATGTCGCTGATCAACGTAGTGGTCAACTACCGTTTTTGAGCATGAAAAAAGGCCCTTACGGGCCTTTTCAATATTGTCTTTAAGAAATCATCAATCTTCCATGCTGAACGTTTCCATAAACTTCGTGGTAAAATCACCACTCCTGAAACGCTCGTTGCGCATGAGTTTCTGGTGAAATGGTATGGTAGTCTTGATACCCTCAATGATGTATTCATCAAGCGCCCTTTCCATTTTGGTAATGGCTTCTTCGCGCGTCTGAGCAACTGTAATCAGCTTCGAAATCATCGAATCGTAAAAAGGCGGGATCACATAACCTGCATATGCATGCGTGTCAACACGTACACCATGTCCACCCGGTGAGTGATAAGCAGTGATGCGTCCGGGGCTCGGTGCAAAATTCCTGTATGGATCTTCAGCATTAATACGGCACTGGATAGAATGCATCTTCGGATAATAGTTCCTTCCTGAAATCGGGTCGCCGGCAGCAAGTTTGATCTGCTCCTTCACCAGGTCATAATTGATTACTTCCTCGGTGATGGTGTGCTCCACCTGAATTCGCGTATTCATTTCCATGAAGTAGAAGTCGCGGTTCTTGTCGACAAGAAACTCGACAGTACCCACACCTTCATAGCGAACTGCCTCTGCGGCTTTGATGGCAGCCTGACCCATGGTCTCACGCAGCTCATCTGTCATGAAAGGAGACGGAGTCTCTTCAACCAGCTTTTGGTGGCGTCGCTGAATTGAGCAATCGCGTTCAGAAAGGTGACATGCCTTTCCGAACTGATCCCCTGCAATCTGAATCTCGATATGCCTTGGTTCCTCTACAAATTTTTCCATGTAGAGCCCGTCATTACCAAATGCAGCCGCGGCTTCGCGACGTGTCGACTCCCATGCCTCATCGAGTTCCTGTTCGTTCTTGCACACGCGCATACCCTTTCCGCCGCCACCGGCTGTAGCTTTCACCATTACCGGGTACTTGATCTGCTTCGCCACGGCACGGGCGTGCTTGAGGTCCTGAAGCAATCCGTCACTTCCGGGAATGGTCGGTACACCCGCATCTTTCATCGTTTGCTTGGCCGAAGATTTATCGCCCATGGCATCAATCATCTCAGGCGAAGCCCCGATAAACTTGATACCATTTTCAGCACAAACCTTGGAGAAAGTTGCATTCTCTGAAAGAAAGCCATATCCGGGATGGATGGCATCTGCGTTGGTGATTTCCGCTGCCGCAATGATGTTCGGAATCTTCAGGTAAGAGTCCTTACTGGAAGGGGGACCGATACAAACTGCCTCATCTGCGAACCGCACATGAAGGCTGTCGCGATCGGCTGTTGAATAAACAGCCACCGTCGCGATACCCATTTCCTTGCAGGTTCTGATGACCCTCAAAGCAATTTCACCGCGGTTGGCTATCAGTATTTTCTTGAACATACGTTCTGAACAGTTTTAGGAATGAACCGATCTGTTTAAGCTGGGTCGATCAGGAAAAGAGGCTGATCGTATTCTACCGGAGTAGAATCGTTCACGAGAACTTTCACGATCTTGCCACTGAACTCTGATTCGATCTCATTGAACAGCTTCATGGCTTCGATAATACAAACTGTATCACCGGCCTTCACTGAACTGCCCACTTCAACAAATGCAGGCTTATCGGGCGATGCGGAACGATAGAATGTTCCGATCATCGGAGATTTAACGGTGAGGTATTTCGAATCATCTGCACTTGCTGCAGGCGCAGCAGCAGGCGCCGAAGGCGCAGGTGCAGGTGCCGCAGGTGCCGGGGCAGGCGCCGCAGGCGCCGGGGCAGGGGCGGCAACATATTGTGGCGCTCCAACCTGAATAACCTCCTGTTTACCTTTCTTGTCACTGCCTGTCTTGATGACGATCTTGAAATCCTTCTGTTCAATCTCAACTTCAGCAACTCCTGACTTTGAAACAAACTTGATCAGTTCCTGTATCTGGGTAAGATTCATGGGTTTGGTTTTCTTCGTTAAATAAGGTCTTGTCAAATATATCTGCTATTTCGGGTCATAGGCCCACTTTACCCAGATTGAACCCCAGGTAAAGCCTCCGCCGAACGCAGCCAGAATGAGATTATCTCCCTTTTTCAGTTGATTTTCCCAGTCGTGAAGGCACAGAGGAATAGTCGCTGCTGTCGTGTTACCGTATCGCTGAATATTGATCATGACCTTGTCTGATCCGACCCCCATCCGGCGGGCAGTAGCATCTATAATTCGCAGGTTTGCCTGATGAGGAACCAGATAAGCGACATCATCTGCAGTCAGATTATTGCGCTTCATGATCTCTTCACTCACATCTGCCATGCCTACCACAGCAGCCTTGAAAACGGGCTGACCATCCTGAAAAACGACGTGTAACTTTTGGTCTACGGTTTCATGAGATGCAGGCATTACAGACCCACCGGCCTTCTGATGAAGGTACTTCCGACCTGAGCCATCGGACCTCAGTATGTTGTCAAGTATTCCGTAGCCATCGGTATTGGGCTCCAGCAGCACAGCTCCTGCGCCATCACCGAATAATACGCAAGTGGTACGATCAGTATAATCCACGATGCTCGACATCTTATCGGCACCCACCACCACAACTTTCCTGTAAAGGCCGCTTGTTATAAATGCAGATCCCGTAACCAATGCGAAAAGGAATCCGGAACATGCTGCACTGATATCATAACCGGCAGCATTAACTGCTCCGACCTTATCTGTAATAATGTTGGCTGTAGCCGGGAACACATGGTCCGGGGTAACTGTGGCACAAATGACAAGATCAATTTCCTCCGGGCCAATGCCTCTTTTCCGCAACAGGCCGCGCACTGCTTCGGCTGCCATATCGGAAGAACCAAGGCCTTCTCCCTTCAGGATGTGCCTTTCTTCGATTCCGGTTCTGGATCGAATCCACTCGTCGGTGGTATCAACCATCTTCTCCAGATCTGCGTTGGTCAGCAGATCGGGAGGCACATAACCATTCACGGCGGTTATTGCCGCTGTAACTTTTGACATGAAGAAGGTATCCTTAAGGTTTCCAAATATTGGGGCGCTAATGTATTAAGCACGAACCACAAAACGACCATTGTTTAGGCTTAGTGTAAACCGGACACGTTAATAAGTTCTGCCGGCAAGGTATAAAATGAAAAAACCAGTCCCGTAAAACGGAACTGGTCAAAATATCATTCTGGTCAGGATTACGCGTTGGTCTCCTTCTCCATCACCACTTTGCCCTTGTAATAGAGCTTGCCCTCATACCAGTGGGCGTGGTGGAACAAATGCGCCTGTCCGGTAGTCGGACAAGTTGCAATATTCGGAGCCTCAAGCTTGTAGTGTGTACGACGCTTCGCCTGACGGGTTTGCGAGATTCGGTGTTTGGGATGTGCCATTTTCTGCGCTTATAACGATTATTACTCTTCTTCTTCGTTGTCCTGATCCTCATCAGCATCTGTCCATTCCTCGCCAGCAGATCGGGTAACCCGATACTTTTCAATCGCATTGAGAACGTCCTGGTTGCACTGCTCTATACTCGTATGAACCCTTCTAGCCGGTAAAGCAAGGTGGGCATATTCGTACATGAACTGTGCGAGGTCTACTTCATACTCTGCGGGACCTAAAACATAAACATCAAAATCCGTGCTTCCTGTCTCTTCGCCAAACTTGACTATCAGACGGTTATCAGATTCGAGGTGTTGTTCTATCTCATCACCACAGCGATCGCACATTACCATAACGTTCCCGCGGAGATGAAAATCAAGGACCATCATGGTACTTTGCTTTTCAACGTCGACGTTTACTTCCACGTCGCCCCGCTGGATCTCGGAATATTCAAATGCCTCAAAGAACTTATCTTTCAGTTCAAACCGGAAATGATGCATTCCCTGCTTGATCCCCGTGATCGGTATGGTCCATTCGCTTCTGGCCTTCATAGCACGAGGTATCTGAAAAAAGGAGGGCAAAGATACGTAATCTCTTCGATCCTGCAACGGAAAACGGAAGATTATCTCAGGAAGACATTTTTTTACTCCCCGCGACGGTCCTCGTCACGTAACTCTTGCTTTTTCAATGGATTAGCAGTGATTTCGCGGTGTATTTTCCTATTCTCATAAATATCGCAGGCCATAAATACCGCCGCCCTGAGCGATCCGGGATCTGCTTTACCCTTCCCTGCCAGGTCGTATGCCACACCATGGTCGGGCGAAGTCCTCACCACCGGCAATCCGGCTGTGAAATTCACGCCATCGCTGAATGCAATGGTCTTGAATGGCGCCAGACCCTGGTCGTGATACATGGCCAGAACAGCGTCAAACTGCTTCCATGTACCCGATCCAAAAAAGCCATCCGCCCCATAGGGCCCGAAAACATACATGCCCTGCTCAGTCGCCTCCCGCACCGCAGGCAGAATAATATCGCGCTCTTCAGCGCCGATCAGTCCGTTATCTCCCGCATGCGGATTCAGACCGAGAACAGCAATTCGCGGAGTGGAAATGGCAAAATCACGAATCAGGCTCTCGCGCATCAACTTCAGTTTGGCGAGAATTTTATCCTTCGTAATTCCAGCCGCTACATCCTTCAGTGGCACGTGCCCGGTAACGATACCGATCTTCAGCACATCACTGACCAGAAACATAAGCACCTGATCCGTACCTGCGACTGAAGCGAGATATTCGGTATGACCCGGAAAGTTGAAGTTCGCCGCCTGAATGGTGTCCTTATCAATCGGAGCGGTAACCAAAACATCAATTTTGTTGGCTGCGAGATCTGCAACAGCCGTCTCAAGGCTCTTCAGCGCAAATGCACCCGCTTCCTTATCGGGCTTGCCCGGCTGAAGATTGAACTTTTCCTTCCACACATTCACGAGGTTAACCTTCTTCGCTAATGCTTCCGAGGCTGATCCGACTGAGTTGTAGGCAAATTCTTCAGTTCCCGTTACCTTTTTATAGTGCTTGATGATTTCCGGATTGGCATAGATCACCGGAGTAATCCCTTCGGAAACTCTGGAATCACTGAAAACCTGAATGATGGTTTCAATGCCCACCCCATTGGGATCTCCGGAGGTTATACCCACCCGAATTTTTTCGTCTTTTCTTTCTGACATCTTCTTTGTTTTTCGCAGGCTTAATGGCTTCTGCTATT
>JBEAZL010000058.1:0-7189 GCA_041170085.1 Bacteroidota bacterium | reverse complement strand
TCAATGTGCCATGGATGCTCATTCAATTGGGTCAGAGTTGCTTTTTCAACTGATCTGCTGATTGCCTCAGCCTGAGTAGTCGAATTGCCATGACAGACAATGAAATAGTCAGCTGCGGCATTTGCAATATCTCTGAGGTCCAGAATAACTATATCCTCTCCTTTGAGTTCATTTATTCCAAAAACGATCGATTGAATCAATTGTTCTGCAGATTCTGATTTCTTTCTAGCCACTGTATTTTTCTTCATGCCCTGAGCAAAAGTACCATATCAGGAGGTAAATGTCTCTTCACAGTTCGAAGTGTTTGGACTTACCTTTCCACCGCAGCTTTTACCCCATGCTATTTCAACACGCGACTTTTCTGCATCTGGACTCCATCGATTCCACGAACAACTATGCTGCCAATATTCAGAAACTGACACCTCTTCCTGAGGGGTCTGTCATAACGGCACGTTATCAGGTGCAGGGAAGGGGTCAAAGAGGCAATGTCTGGGAAAGCGCTAATGACCAGAATCTGCTGTTCAGTGTCCTTCTGTATCCAAGATTCATCAATGCTTCCCGTCCCTTCCTGTTATCTGAATTGGTCTCTGTTGCCCTGCAATCGGTTCTCGAGGAAGCAGCCGGTAGAGAGATGTCAATCAAATGGCCAAATGATATTTTGTGCGATGAACGAAAGATTTCCGGAATCCTCATTGAGCAAAACTGGATCGGAGGTAACGTTCAGAGCGCTATTGTCGGAATTGGAATCAACGTAAATCAGGTGCAATTCGAGGCAAGCAGGGCGATCTCGCTGAAGCAGATCACAGGTTTGAACCATGATCCGCTCCGGATTCTGCATGTGTTCATGACTGAATTGGAGAAGTGGTATATGTTGGCATTCAATGGGAATTTTGACGAGATTCGGAAGGCATATCACTCCGCATTATTCGGAAAGGATGCTGAACGCAGATACGTTCTCGCCGATGGAAGGGTGATTTCCGCAACAATTGAAAAAGTCGATGAAGAGGGCCTACTGCATCTGACTTCAAGGGAAACCGGCCCAATGAAATGCGGTCTGAAAGAAATCGGATTCTTGTACTGATTACTTCTTTTCCTCCGGAGAAGTGAGGGCGTACTGCACGAGATTAGCCCCCATTTTCAGCGCTTTGGTGCGGGTCTCTTCAGAGTCTTTGTGTACTTCCCAATCTTCCCACCCGTCGCCCAGGTCGCACTCATAGTCATAAAAACAAACAACTCTACCTTCCCATACAATAGCCAGGCCCTTGGGCGATTTGTTGTCATGTTCATGAATCTTCGGCAGTCCATTAGCGAAGTCGTACTTCTGATGATATATGGAGTGACTGAAAGGCAACTCGACAAAATCGGCTTCGGGAAATACCTTTTTCATTTCTTTCCGGATGAACTTATCCATACCATAGTTATCCGAAATATGAAGGAAGCCACCTGCGGTCAGATACGTCCTCAGATTGGCTGCGTCCTGAACCGAGAAAACCACATTGCCGTGACCTGTCATGTGAATGAAAGGGTAATTAAAGAGCTCAGGGCTTCCGATGTCTGCATAGGGAACCTCTGGTTCAATTTTCATGTTCAGGTTCTGGTTGCAGAATTCAACCAGGTTGGGCATGGCCGTCGGGTTTGAGTAATAGTCTCCGCCTCCCTTGTACTTCAGCACAGCAAACTGATAAGTCTGCCCACTGGAGGTTGAAGTGAAGAGAATAACGGCGAGTATGACAATCAGACGCTGCATGATGCAAATTTACCTTAGCAGAACAAATCTAACGATGAGTTATTTCATGATGTACCGATTAAAATATTGCACATTTGTGCTCCTGTTGGTCCTGACGGGCTGTACAGGTGAAGAATTAACCAGAGATAGCAAGATGAACAAAAGGATTATTCAGACAAGCGGAGCGCCTGCACCCATCGGGCCATATAGCCAGGCTGTTGCAGCCGGAAATATGCTGTTCATCTCTGGTCAGATTGCCATTGATCCAGCTACTCAGGAATATGTCCCCGGAACACCTGCGCAGGAAGCTGAGCGAGCCATGTTGAATATCAAGGCTATTTTGGACGAGGCCGGAACCGATTTCGGCCATGTGATTAAGACAACGATCTTCCTAAGGGATATGGCCCATTTTGCAGATGTGAACCAGGTCTACGCCCGCTTTTTTACTCAGGATTTTCCGGCGAGAGAAACGGTGGCTGTAGCCGGCTTACCCAAGAATGCCATGGTTGAGATTTCTATGACTGTTCTGATTCCCTAAATAAAAACAAGAAAGATGTTCTGGAATAAAGTAGTGTACTATCTCAATCCCCGAAACCTCTTCCGGAAAGAAGAGGGAGGATTGAATCTGAGATTCATGCATGGTATCAACAAGATTTCCATTTACATGTTTCTTATATGCATCGGAGTCCTCATTGCGAGGGCAATCATGCGCTGATCAGGTTTTACTCAGCGTGCGTCGGGTACTGGTTCTCAAACCGGACCAGGAGAGCACTATCTCCATGGCACCGTTGCTTCCTGCCTGATCAGAAACCACGGATGTGGTCAGTTCATACGCAATCCCAATATTGAATCTGCGCTCGTATTCACAACCTGCTGCAAAGAGAATGGCATCAGCCCATCTGTAACCAATTCCTGCATATATCAGGGTCGATGTCCGGAAATCAGTGTACCTCGAGTCTGAACCGAATCGGTATCCCAATCGCGCCATCGCACTGATCATCATGGCACCGGCCTGCCGGTTGATTTTCAAATCACTCATCAGCTCCGTCTTTCTCAATTTCGTCCGGTTAAAGGCAGACAGCTCATGCAGCATGGGTAGCTTACTTGTTCCATTGGCCATGACAGATTCATTCTGTCGCAGGTGGTGAAAGGCATAGCCGACGGTCGTTTCATTCTGTCCAGTGCCTCCGGAAACAGCAGCTCCCCAGGAAAGATCAAAAATGGATCTTGACATGTCTCCCGGATTTTCACCTGAGTCGATGCCTGGGTCATGGTTCACTCCATTGTACTGAGAATCCCAGCGAAGTGCTGTGAAGTCCATGCTTCGCTGTATGTACTTTCCCGCTATGCCCATGGAAAGATAAACTCCGGCATCTATGCGCAGATGAGTTGCAATATTGCATTGTGCCATGAACGACTGATAGGCGGGTTTTCCGGCTTTGTCCTGAAGAATGACTAAGCCTACGCCCATGGAATTCAATCCTGATCTGTCTCGAAAAAATCCTGTTTCGCCCGATACCATGTTGGTGGTGTAGCCACCTGGGAGCCAGCCCCATTGACGGCGGTTTAATGCCGAGATTCTGAAATCTTTTCCAAACAGCGCGGTGTAGGCCGGATTGCTATAGTGCCTGACATTGAAGTATTGAGCGGGAAGGGGATCCTGAGCATTCACATCACCAGACCATATGATCATGGTCGCGATGATGACTATAAATATGTTCAGTGCCCTGTACTTCATCTGATCAGCACTATTTCTCCCTTGTTTTCATATTCCTGACCATCATTCAGGTTTGCTCTGATGAAATATGCATAAGATCCCTGCTGACAGGGCATTCCGCGGTGATAGCCATCCCAGCCTTTGCCTATGTCGGATGTTTGAAAAACCTCTTCTCCCCAACGGTTGAAGACCCGGAAGTCGAAGGATATGATTCCCTGACTTCGCACAAACAGAAAGTCATTGTTTCCATCACCATTTGGAGAGAAGATATCGGGAATGAAAACCGGAGTAGGAGGAAGGATGCAAATGTTTTTGCTGGCAGTATCCGTGCATCCTCCTTCATTCTCAACAATCAGGGTGATGGTGTAGTATCCCGATTCATTATATGATATATCAACGTTTTCTGTTGGCGAGTATGGCGAATATGTTCCGTTGCCTAAGCTCCACCAACCACTGAGCGCATTATTGCTGAAATCTATGATGCTGATGTTTCCGGAGACATCGAAGGGAATGCACTCCATATTTGGATTCACACTGAACGAAGCGGTCAGGGGCGACCATGCAGGAATAAGCACAACAGTGTCCTGAATGCAATCGTTCTCTGAGTCTGTAACCATGAGTTCATGGGCTGTTCCTGCCGGTGCCATAAGGCTTTGACCGGAGGTTTCACCGTTGTCCCAACTGAATTCGTAAGTGCCCTGATTGTTCACTGAGGCCTCAAGGAATCCGTCTTCTCCGAAACAAAGTGTGTCGCTCACGATCAGATCAATACTGAATGAGGGTAGTACTTCAAGAAATGTCTGAAACCACAATGTATCGCTGCACCCGTCTGTAATGGCGAGGGAAATGGTTTGACTGGAAGGAGGTTGTATGGTCTGAAATGGTCCGGTGAGATTGGGATCTGACCACAGATAGTCGTAGTCGTTGGCTGGATTGCCTCCGTATGCATTCACACTGATTGAGCTGGCCTGTCCGGGACACAGTATGGAGTCTGAAACCACTACATCTGCGATGATAGGTTCTAGTATAGTGACCTCTGCTGTGTCAGATGATGAGCAAAAATTCCCGGAGTATGAATAAATGACGGAGAATGTTCCCTCACCGTAAGCCGAAGGAGTAAAGGTGTCACCTGAAATGTCGCCCGACCACTGTCCGCCTGATGGATAAACATCTATAGTTACAGGTACGGATGAATAGCAGATCGTATCATCCTGCAACATGATCTCCGATTGCTGAAATTCTTCAATGAAAACAACAACGCTATCCGAGCAGCCATTGTATGAGGTCCACGTGAGTATGTTGTCTCCGGGAATTGCCTGTTGAGTGATGAATACCGGTACATCATCATCGTTTACGCCTGTACCTGACCAAAGCCCCGTCTCTTCGAAAACAGGTAGTTCCACTGTTCCGAAGTTCTGGCAATATGAACTGGTAAACGTGGGGATTGTGGGATCAATGATGTTTACCGGAATAGAGTCGAGGCAATTGTTTTTCTCGTAATAGATTAGAAAGTTTCCGGGCCCTGTGATTTGCGGATCAAATATCCATTCGTCATTGATCACATTTATTCCAGTTCCGAGCCACTGTCCGTTCTGACTAGGACCGTTGCCCGTCGTTGTCTCATTCAGGGGAACGATATCCGAATCAATGCACAAGTCGATTGATGTTAGTGTGATGTATGTGGAAATGACATGAATGGTCATGGTATCTGAACATCCATTAGGTGCATCATAGGCTATCCATGTATATGTATTTTCAGGAAACAGTGAAGGGTCGAAAAGACCGGATACCGGATCAATTATTCCGTCGCCTGTCCATATGCCACCTGCGGGCTCGGGAGATCCGTTGTACCAGAATAACGGATCTTCATCGGGGCAGGCTGTGTGAAAATTGCCTCCTATTTCTATGGGCAATACATGAATGTTCCATGATTCTGCACATCCTGAAATTGAATAGGTCAATACATTGTCACCTGCCGTTGCACCGGCCGGCGAGAATACACCGGGATCGGATTGAACAATACCTGTTCCGCTCCATGTTCCGTACTGCGGGGATATCAGGAGATCAAAGTCACTCTCGGACTGACATACCGTGTCGGGAATACTGGTTACGCTGATATTGGCTACTTCGACCAAAGTGCTGTCCGTGCATCCGTTCAGAGAATAGAAGAAAGTGTAAGATCCCTCTGCCACCGGATCAAATGTGCCGTCTGAATTGATGCCGACTCCGGACCATGTGCCGCCAGAGGGAGCACCTGATAAGGACATGATTTGGGATCCTGGACAAGTGGAGGAGGGAGGACCTGCATCGATCGGAAGTATCTCGAGCAGGAGTGTGTCGTTACATCCCAGAAATGAGAATATTATTTCATTGAATCCGGTTACAGCTGCAGATGGATCAAACCATCCGTTGACAGGGTCTGTTATGCCCGGCCCCGACCATGTGCCTTGTTGCGAGGAGGATAGGATAATGGGTGATGCAGTTGCACAAAGCTGCTGAGGTGGGGTGAGGATTTCGGCTGATACCAAAACGATATCGATAGAAGCGGTGCCGGTTAGTCCGGTTTCGAGTTCGGTAACCGTAACTGTGTATGAAGTGTTTTGATCCGGACTGACGGCGTGGGGCCCTGGTCCCGGAGGAACACCTTCATTCCACGAGTATGTGTAGTTCAGACATCCCTGAACGGAAGCAAGGAGTTCTGTAGCTGATCCTGTGCATATGGTGTCTGGTATTGCACTTATTTCAATGGTCAGCGGGCACTGGTCATATAGAAATGAGTAGAGTATCTCAAAATCATGAATGCTATCGCATGCGTCTGGAATAGATACCGACCACAATATTTCAAATTCGCAATTCTGGTCAAACGGAGAGGAGAGTTCCAGGTTGGCAGTAATGGTCAATCCCTGATTACAGTTCACCGTGGTTTGAACCACACTGATTCCCAATGGCTCGATAATTTCGAAAACGGATGCTTCTACTATATCGCAGTCAAGAGGAGAGGATAAATTCAGTGTCAGTGTATTGCTTCCACATAACGGCAGAGGCGTTGATGACAACGCGGGTGGAACGGGCGGAGGCACAGTTGAATTCCAGATCAGTGCAAAGCCGCAATAGGAAGCGCTGGGATCGGTAGTCATCTGGAAGGTCAGGTAATTTCCGGTAGAACTTAGCGACGGCGGGAGGGAAGTACCGGTAAAACTTCCCAGAACAGGAGAGGAGGTATCTGGTCCGTCGTAAATAGTGATGTAATCAAATCCCGATTCAAGACAAAATTCTCCGAAAAATGATATATCAATGATTCCTGGAGATTCTATGGTGAATGTGATGTTCTCATTTCCGGAATAGGTGTCATCAGGGCCTCCCGAATCATAGAGAATTCCATCACAAAAATTGGTTGAACCATCGAAAATGTTAATCTCAGGTAATTCGTCCTGTGCTGAAACGTTTTTTACCGTGCTAAGCAAAAGGTGAATACCAAGCAGAAATATTATCCGAAGGAAGCGCCATGAAAAACCACGTTTTGTGTTGCCGTTCATGGCATCTTACTCAGGGAGTGTCTGTGATGGTAATGGAAGGCGTTACGACCTGATTACTCAGGTTACCTTTTCGATCGGTGATCTGAAGCGTGAAGTATGTGCTCTCCTCATCAGAATTTCCCAGTATGAACAATGGATTCAGATTGATGGTATAGGTGCCGGTGATGTGAAGTTCCTGCATACCCGGAGTCATGGGTGGAATATGGTACC
>JBEAZL010000057.1:0-3565 GCA_041170085.1 Bacteroidota bacterium | reverse complement strand
AAAGTGCCAGATACTTCAAGCGGGGTGTTGTGAGGAAGGCCGGGAAGAGAATTCATAGAGAACCAGAAGAAGCCATCGGAGGAACCCAATCCTGCGGGATAAAGGGAGGCCGCAGAAATGGTTATAGAGACCACCCCGGACTCATTGTCGTAGCTCACAAGTGGCACGTGTGATGAACCAATAATCTCAATTGTTGATATGTCAAATAAGTTGATCTCGGGCGTGAAAGTGAAAGTAATTTCATTAATGATGGTTTCGCCAGTGTTTGCAAACTCAGCGACGTACGTAATACCCTGGCCCGACAGGACATAATTGAAGTCGGTGTATCCGTCGGTGCTGCTGTAAAAGTTCGCTCCGCCCTGTGCGCATAAATTGCGGCTGACCAGCGCAAGGCATGCGAACAATAGTATTCTGCGAACCCCCGGCATTATACAAAGATCGATAACAGAAACGTTTTCAGCGAATAGTATATTCGCACCAATGAATCAGGACCAACTATCCGCACTAAAGCGCTTTCGGAACATCTCAATCATCGAGGGCTTTTCGTTTCTCATTTTGCTGTTTATCGCCATGCCCCTGAAGCGATTTGCCGGAATTCCCATGGCGGTTACAGTGGTGGGATGGGCGCACGGTATTCTTTTCATTGCCTACATCCTCTTTCTCGCCGAAACCCATTTTGCGTGTAAATGGAGCGTTGGCCGCTCTTTCTGGGCCATGGTGGCATCATTGGTTCCCTTTGGCACATTCTATTTCGATAAAAAGATTATTCAGCCGGTGCTGAACAAGTGAGGCCTTTGCGGAAAACCGCGTATCTTGCCGTGCTAACCCTTTTCCGGCTCTTACCATGAAATTTTTCAAAATCGTTTTCAGCGCACTGTTCTTTTGTGCCCTAACCGCGACCACTTCGGCCCAGTGCCCTACCTGCACACCCGATGCCAATTGCACCAGCGCAGATGGTTTCCCGACTATTTGCCCACAGGAACTCCCTGCGGCAGTGGCGGGTGTGTACTATGAACAATACCTGACATTCTTTCTTCCGGCAACAGTTGTTGATCCCGATACAGAACTCGAGGCAACGCTGAACGAGGTGTATATCGCTTCCGTTACTGGAATGCCCTACGGCATGTCCTTCTCTATCAACGATCCGGATGCGACCTACTATCCCTCACAAGGCGAGAACCTTGGTTGTGCCACAATCTGCGGTACACCAATTCTGGAGGGGGTCTATGATATCGTTATCACCGTGAATGTGCTGGCCGTTGTGTTCGGCTTTGAGGTGCCACAAACCCAGCAGTTCATTTTCACTTTCGTGGTTGAGCCCGGCGAAGTGGGCAACGCCACATTTACCATGTCCGGTGGCCCTGCAGGCTGCGGAGAACTTACGGTTAACTGTAACGGACTTATCAATGCGGCCCCAAGTGTTACCGCATGGTCATGGAACTTTGGCAATGGCCAAACCAGCGACCTTCAGAGCCCCGGCAACATCACTTTTGATCAGGCCGGAGAATATACCATCAGCCTGACCACCACCATTTCTGACTATACCCTTTCTGCCATCAGCGTCAGCGGTCTGAACGACAACTGGTCCGGCGACGTAGATGACTTTTTCTCTGATTCAGACACGTTTTTCGTTCTGTACGACGGAGACGGAAATGCCGTGTATACGAGCGGCACGGTGGATAATAACAACACGCCCTCCTGGAGCGGCTTTTCGGTTATACTGAACAATCCCCCCTACTCCATTACGTTCACGGATGATGATGATATTACCGGAGACGATAATCTGGGCACCGCGACTATTTCTGTAACTGAAGGGGGCACGGTTTTCAGTGCCGGCAATGGTACGACCGGTATTTCAACTGTTGGCCTCGTGGTGAGCAGCACATTCAATGACTCAGAAGTCGTGACAGTATTTCCAATGCCAGACCCGGAATTCAATGTGATTGGAAACGTACTGTCATATACCGACCCTGAGCTCACTGGTTTTATCTGGTTCAGGAATGGCGTAGCCCTCGAGAATGAGCTCTCTTCCTCGTTAACCCTTACCGAAGGCGGCCAGTACTCTTGTCAGGTAACTAATGTTTACGGATGCACAGGATATTCCGAAACGTATTTGTATTGTCCCGAAATAACCCCGGTCTACGACGAGGAAACCCAGACAGTTTCCGTAGACCCGGTGTTTGATTCATATCAGTGGTATTACAACGGCCTGCCCGTGAATGGCGCAACCGAAAACACCATTGATGCAACCCAGCCCGGCAATTACATGGTTGAATTGTCTACGGACTATGGCTGCGAAACAGATAGCGAGGTGATCACCGTGACCGTGGGCGTAGACGAAAACAACAGCGCGCTTCTCAGCTTCTATCCAAACCCCGCCAACAACGTCCTCAACATTCAATGGTTCGGTACAGACCGCACACAGGCATCCATTCACAACATGTCTGGCCAGCAAGTGCTGAGGTTTATTCTGACACCCGGAACACTCAACCAGGTTGATGTTTCAGGGCTTTCGGCAGGAGTGTATTTCATTCAGGAGGAGGTTGACGGCATAACCAAAAGACAAAAGCTGGTTATCAGATGATGGAGCAGCTTCCCGAAGGCATGCTCCTGAAGCACATGGCTTTGCACGCGGTGGAAGATTGCCGCAAGAAAAAGACGCCGATTCACGGCATTGAGGTGTTCAGGTACCACGAGGGATCTTGGGAAACCAATTTGTACAAGACAATCTGGTTCAAAAGCCAGAGGGGGGTGTACAACAAGTCGAGGGATTTTCTGTTGAAGCAAATGGCGGGTGAATGGAGCGCCGCTGAAATCAAGAAGGAGTAGCCAACGGAGGGATGTTAATTTTAGTAAACCTCTGTGCAAAATGGCGGCGTGAATCATCAGGAATTTTACCTTTGATGAATTCGCCTCGGTAGGCGTATTTGAACGGAATGAACTTTTAAGCGTACAGCAGGAAAAGAGAGCAGGAAATGAGCGACGTAAGAGCATATGAAACCCTGATCGGAAAACTCGATCAGTTCATCCGGAAATACTACAAAAACCAGATGATCAGGGGCGCGATTTATTCGGCCGGCCTGATTGTGGGCACCTATCTCCTCATCGCGTTGCTGGAATATGTTGGTCGTTTCAACATCGCCATGCGAACATTCCTGTTCTATTCGTTCATCATCACAGCAGCATATGTTCTGGGTCGCTTCTTCGTCTTGCCATTGCTCCGCATGTGGCGTCTGGGAAAGGTTTTGAGCTATGAGCAGGCCGCAGCAATTATCGGAAGACATTTTCCAAATGTTCAGGATAAGCTGATAAACACCCTTCAGCTTCGTCATGTTGAAGCATCAGGCGCAACCGACAGCCTGATGGAGGCAGCGATTAACCAGAAGATTGCCGCGCTGAAGCCCGTGCCGTTTACATCGGCCATCGACCTCAGACAAAACCGCAGATACCTGAAATATGCCCTGCCGCCCATCGGCGTGGTGCTCATCCTGTTGTTTGCGGCACCCTCTGTGCTGACCAAGCCAACAGACCGACTGATACGTCACGGTCAGATCATTGCAGAAGA
>JBEAZL010000056.1:0-6157 GCA_041170085.1 Bacteroidota bacterium | reverse complement strand
AGGAGGATTTGACGAATCTGTTTCATGTTTCAAAGATAAAGGTCAGAACGGGTAATACGGACTGATCATCACATACACCACCACGCCTGTAATGGCTACGTAAAGCCATATCGGGAGGGTTATCCTGGCCAGCCGGCGGTGCTTGTCGAACCGCTGGCTCAGCGCCCTGGTATATGAAAACAATACCATGGGCACGATGACCGCAGATAACACGATGTGTGAGGTCAGTATGAAATAGTATACAGACCTGATCGTTCCTACCCCACCAAAGGGTGTGCTTTCGTGTGTGGAATGGTAAGTGACATAGCACAGCAGGAACATCACAGACAGCACCAGTGATGCGGTCATAATACGGCGATGCAGGACAATGCGCTTGCTTTTGATCGCGAGAAATCCGGCCACGAGAAGCACTGCTGTTGTACCGTTTATCGTGGCATTGGCCAATGGAAGGCGCTCAATAAGCTCCTTCATAGGTCCTTCTCCTATTTCGAGCTTCTTCATGTAGTACAGAAAGGTGACTACAGCAGGAATAGCGAGTGATACCGCAATCACAAGATTTCTGGCCTGCCTTTCTCCCTTCTGCTTATCTGTGAGAGGTTGTGTCATTCACGAGGATTTTAATGTCTTCAAATAATTTGTCCACCGCACTGGTCGATGTACCATCATAATAGCCACGTATCCTGAGGCTTCTGTCGAGAAGCGCTACCTGATCCGTATGGAAGAAACCTCCCTGCGCTGTATCAGACGGAAAAGCCGTAAGCTGATATCCGTCCTTAGCCAAATCATACACATACGATGCATCAAAGTTCACTGTATCGACAGTAAGAAATTTCCAGTTCTGCAGATTCGCACCTAAGCGCGATGCATACTGGCTGAGGGTATCCGGACGGTCGTTCAACGGATCCACGGAGTGTGACAGAAAAATAATCTCCTGCGACAATCCTTCCTTTTCAGTCAGGGTCTGCAGGCGGGACATCTGACTGCTCATGATCGGGCAAATGCTCTTACACGTGGTGAAGAAAAAATCAGCCACCACAATCTTTCCCAGAATATCCTTTTGTGTTACCGGCGAACCGTTCTGATCGATGAACTGAAATTTCGGAATCGGATACCAGGTGGTATCTACGGTGATTGTGCCATCAGCATTGCGCGTAAACTGCTCATCGAACTCTCCGTAGAAACGGAGGGCAGCTGGCTTGTCCGGCGATGATGGTGCGTCTTTTTCAGAACACGACCAGACCAAGGCTGACAGCAATAAAACAAAAATTCTATTTACCCTTCTTCCGTTCATAAGCTTTCAGATCGGCTTCCTTTTTCAGCATGGCAATGTCTTCCATGGCTGCAGACACATTGAGCTCACTTCTTGCCGTGTACTTACCCCTCAGTCGTCCTTCATCGTCAACAAGAATGAGGTCAGCGCTGTTGGTTACATCTTCGATCAGAAAAGCATCCCTGATATATGTGCGGATCGAATCCCTGTCGCCCAGCAGAAACTGCCATTTGCCGGGGTATTCGTGATACATGGTCTTCTCGTTCACATAATGCTGGACGTCCATAGTGGAATCCAGGGCAGGGTTGGTCGAAAAACAAATGATGTACACATCTGGCTGGTCGCGGTACTTCCAGCTCACCGATTTCAGCTGCGCTGTAAGGTCTTTGAGGTACGGATCACCGAGAGAGAAAAAGGATGCCAGCCAAACCTTGCCTTTGAGGGAGTCAGAGTGAAACTCCTCGCCATTCTGGTTTCGGAATGTGAATGAGGGAATACTGAATCCCACGGGCTCTTTCGATCCGGTCGGGTGTTCCGCGCTGAAATACGGAAGGGTTTCAAAATTGTGTGTGAACGCCTTTCCGAATAACAGCAAAAAAGACAGGGGCAAACCGACAATCAATAATGACAGGGTGATATATTTCTTCACCTTTCCCCTGTCGGCAGCCATGGTGCTATTAACGGTAAGAATTGTTCATCTCCTGGAAAGACAAGCCTTCCCAAAGACCGATGTATATCAGGTACATGATAAACAAAGCGTATGGAAGCAGGATAACCCACTTGAGGTTTCTGCGCTCATCGCCAAGGTGCATGAACGACAATACGATGTAGGCGGCCTTTACCAGCGTGAGCACGATAAAGCCGAGCTTTATGGTCTCCCACATGGTGGAACCATCGCGCTTGAACTGAACACCCATCCATACTTCGACGATGGTGATGAGGGTCAGCAGTCCGGTTACCTTCCAGATCTTCTTCCTGATCTTCGCGCCTTCTTCTTCATTGTGCGTGGCATTCAGCGCGTAGCTCTCATTCACTATAAGGTCATCTCTTTCCATGTTCTAACTGTGTTGGAAGTTCTTTTAGGGGATCAGATAAGGTAGTAGAAGGTAAATACGAATACCCACACCAGGTCTACGAAGTGCCAGTACAGTCCGATCTTCTCGATCATCTCGTAGTGACCTACACGGTTGAAGGCACCCTTGATCACCATCAGCCAGATGATGATGTTGATGACAACACCTGAGAATACGTGGAAACCGTGGAAACCGGTTACAAAGAAGAAGAAGTTCGCATACTGCTGCGGACCATATTCATTCTTGCTCATATTGGCACCGAAGGCAAAAGAGTCTGCCTCGCGAACACCCCACAATTTCTCCAGCTCAGCACCTGATACAGTCTCCTTGGCAACGCTCTCATCGCCTTCGCCAACGCGCACATACTTGTTGATGAAGAGCACCTGAGGTTTGAGAGAGGCGATATCTGCGTGATGTTCAGCAGGTGCTGCTTCTGCATGGCCATGGGCATCATGACCGTGAGCATCACCGTGTGATTCGTGCACGGCGCCCGGAGCTGAAGCATCCAGAGCATGTTCGTATTCATGACCGAATTCGCTGTCCATATGAACCCAGGTTCCGGCAGGCAGACTGAGGGTCTTGCCTGAATCGGTTTTAACCTCCAGCGCAGATGCAGTCTGGAAGCCTCCTCCTGAACCGTGGATGAAGTGTGACCACTCCCATGCCTGAGAACCGAGGAAGAAAAATCCACCGATGATGGTAAATCCAAGCCATTTCACCACACCGCTCTTGTCTTTGCGGTGGCCGGCTTCAACGGCAAGAACCATGGTTACTGATGATACGATCAGAATGAAGGTCATCAGGGCGACATACACCAGAGGATAAGACCCGTGCAGGAACGGCAGGGCTTCGAAGACCTGCTCACCTACCGGCCACGGGGTAGCCAGTCCGTGACGGATTACGCCGTATGCCGTGAGGAGTCCTCCGAATGTCAGTGCGTCCGACACCAGGAAGAACCACATCATCATCTTACCGTAGGTAATGCTGAAGGGAGATACCCCTCCGCCCCACAATTCTTCTTTGCTGATTGGCTTGCTGTGACCTGCCATAATGAAGCGAAAATTTTGGCCGCAAGTTTAGCAACGAAACGCCATTCTATTGTGAGTCGCAACCAAATTTCAAGGCATGTTTTCTACAAAATACTTAACCAAGCCCATGCAGGCATCCAATCCAAAAGACGTTAAAGGAGGATTCAGTGATGCTGAATGACTGAAAAACAGATCATTCCAATTTCAGACCACCATGAAGGCATCCGAATTTAGAATCATTCTGATTTACGTAAAATCCCTTTAGTAGATGAAGAAAAGGAAGAAGAACAGGTACACCCACAGAATTCCCATAAAGTGCCAGTACATGCCACCGGTGTATAGGCTGACCCAGTTGTCCCGGTTAATCACCCCACGATGGATCCTGAAGGTATTGACAAGCAGATAGATAAGTCCGAGCGCGAGGTGGAAAATATGGACGTATACCAAAACGGCTATCAGGGCACCTGAAGCGTTGAAGTTTTTCTCCACATCCGCCGTGAGGGGCTTGCTGTAATCGCCCGGCATGAAGTAATCATCACCCTTTTTCTCGAGTGTAACTCCATTTCTTTCGATGGTGTAATCGACTCCATACTCTCCGTTCAGTTCGCGCAGAGGATTCCACCTGCTGTATTGCTGACCATCGGCCGTGGTGAATACCCTTCGGCCCATTCCTTTGTCAGACAATGCATTCCAGCCCTGGATCTGGCTTACAGTAAAGCCGAGACCGAGAACGAAAGTCGCCACCATCATCCAGGCCGCTCTGCGCATTTCACCGGCCTTGGTGAAGCGAAGGGCCATGATGGCTGTGATACTCGATAAAATGATGAAAGCTATACTCACCCAAAGGGCAGAAGGGGGTGTGACGTGAACCCAGTAAAGCTTACCGTACAACACAATCAGCGCACTGGTGATTCCCGCAAAAAGCATCACAATCGAAAAGATGATGAGCCACATCATCATTTTCTTGGTCCGTAACTTTATTTCTGGTGAAAAATCGGTGAAGACATCCTGACGAACATTGTCGCCGGCGCTGCTTGAAGGATCGTTGCTCATCTCACTATTCTGTATCAAAGTTTGTCAAGAACATAGAATAACTGCACCACTGGCAGGTAAATGAAAGAGGCGAACATCAATCGACGCGCATCTTTCATCTCGCAACTGCGGTATAGTTTGAAACTGTACCAGCTCATGGCGATACCACTAAGTACAGATACGATGGCAGAAATGTTCCCGACCATGGGCTGATTCATGGGCAATGCCCATGGAACGAGGCTTACCGGAATCAGTGCCAGCGAAAAGAAAAACATCTGATAAGCAGAACGTTTTGTTCTGCCCTCTGTGAATGGCAAAAGCCTGTATCCACCGCGCTGATAGTCGTCGTGAGCTACCCACGCAATAGCCCAGAAATGCGGGAACTGCCACATAAACTGCATTGCGAAAAGAATTCCTGCTTCGAGGCCGTAGTCATTTGTGGCAGCCACATAACCCAGCATCGGAGGGATAGCACCGGGAATGGCGCCTACGAATACGGACAGGCTGGAAACCCTTTTCAGCGGAGTGTATATGAAGACATAGCTGAAAAAAGAAAACAACCCGAGTATGCCACTGGCCGGATTGATAACTACCCAGAGGGACACAATACCGATGGCAGCGGAAAGAACAGAAATGACGGCAGCTTCAGTAGGTGTGAGCCTGCCCGTTGGAATCGGTCTGTTCATAGTGCGATGCATCAATGCATCCCACTGGCGCTCGAGCACCTGATTCAGTCCGTTGCTTCCGCCGGTGAGGAGAAGTCCGCCCAGAATGAGCGTGAGCAATACCTCCCAACGGAATTCTTCGGCACCCATGAGATAGCCCAGAAATGCGGAAAGCACCACAATCAGGGAGAGCCTCATCTTGTAAAGGGTAGCTATATCCCTGATTCTGCTCACAGGGGGTAAGGCAGGAATCTCTTTGGGTTTCATGGACCAGATTGGCGACAAAGCTAAGTACGGTCTTGCAGGAGTTAGCGGAATTTTTCAACCAAACCGGCAGAGGTTCTCTTTGTTTGGCCGGAACGGTTAAAAATCCTGCACCACGCGATTCACCGGAATTCTTATCCCCGCAGTAACAAAGTGCTCATTGGTAGTGCTCACTTTATTCTTCTCGAAGCGCCACGCATGCGAGAAAAACAACTCGGATCCAGTACCTCCGGCCAATGGCGTGGAGATTTCGAACTGATGAAAATGAAAAGTACTCTTCAGTCCCTGCATCATTTCGTTTCCATACTGGCGATAAGGTGATTTATAAGACCTGAAAATATTACCACCGAGGTTCTGTCCATCACTGTCACGACCGTAGCCTGCCCAGGAAATTTGCTCGCGGATCGTCCAGCGCTTCCAGGTATATCCGGCTCTTATTACCCACTCAGCAAAATTGGCTCCCATAGGATGGGCCAGAGGCTGGTTAAGATGTCCCCATGCCTGTATAGAACTGCCATGTGTGTAGGTGAAAGGCCTGACGATATTCCACTCCGACTGAAAGAACAGCGATGTTCCCATCACGTTGAATGCCTTCACGCCGAGCTGACCACCAAACTTGTTAGCCCACCATCCATCGGCATTTTTTATTTCACGCAGCAGGAACTCATCGAGCACCAACTGACCATAGACCTGCACCGACTTAGAGACCTTGGCGCGGAAACCTCCTCCGAGCAATACGTTGTCAGCAGATCCTTGTGCGAATTCGACAGGACGGTAGAATATGACCGGATTCAGGTAGTTCAGGTCGAGCGCCCGTTGGGACAA
>JBEAZL010000055.1:0-3641 GCA_041170085.1 Bacteroidota bacterium | reverse complement strand
TGCCCTCACCACCGTTTCCATTCTCGACTGGAATAAAGTTGAAGATGTCTTTGGACATGGTATGCTGGTATTCGACAATCTTGCCCTCGCCTTTGGTGCCGTTCTGGCATTTGTTCTTCTTGTCTGGTTTGTCCTCTTTGAAGAATCACTCAGAACAACAGACCGAAAAATCGATTTGCATACGCTTGTTCTTTTCTCGTTCACAGGAGCAATTATTCTGGCATCATACCAAAATCTGGTGATGTTGTTCCTGGGTGTAGAGATTCTTTCTATTCCATTATACGTATTGGCCGCGAGCCGCAGAGGAGATCTGCTAAGCAACGAGGCCGGATTCAAGTACTTCTTCCTCGGAGCCTTTGCCTCTGCACTTCTTCTATTTGGAATTGCCCTGGTATTTGGATCAACCGGTTCATTTGAACTGAGCGCCATTGGTGCAGCTGTTGATGGAGTTTCCTCTCCATCCATGCTCGCAGCCGGTATGGTCCTGATGCTCGCAGGATTTGCGTTCAAGACAGGTCTTGCTCCATTCCATTTCTGGACACCCGACGTTTATCAGGGCTCACCAACTCCCTTCACGGCACTGATGGCCACAGTGGTAAAAGGTGCGGCTTTCATAGCCATGTTCAGGTTCTTCGGCACCCTTTCAAACGGAGGAAGTTATACCGATGTAATGGCCTTTCTGGCTGCAGCAACCCTGATCGTTTCCAACACCAGCGCACTCCTTCAGTCTGACACCAAGAGGTTACTCGCATATTCGAGTATCTCTCATGCCGGATTCATGCTGGGAGCCATGATGTTCTGCACCACAGCTGAACCCTCAACCTTGCTGTATTACGTTCTTGTTTACAGCATCTCTTCTCTTGCCTCTTTCGCCGTGCTCGACTATGTGTCGCGCTATCAGGAAGGAACTCTTGACATAGGCTCTATGAAAGGGCTTGCGCGCCGGAATCCGGTTATGGCCGGCACCATGACACTTGCTCTTCTGAGTATGTCCGGAATTCCGCCTCTCAGCGGTTTCATGGCCAAGTATCTTGTGATCACCAACGTAATCAGCGGTGGAGCTACATGGTTAGCCATTATCATGATACTAACTTCAGCAGTTGCTGTATACTATTACCTGCGCATCATCATTCTGATGTTCACTCCTATCGAAAATGCAGGACGCATGGTGATCAGCGGTACACAAAACTGGACGTTGCTGCTTTTGAATGTGGCTATGATCGGACTGTTCTTCGCCGCCGGTATCCTGTTCTGATCAGATAAAGAACAGATAGGCAATTCCGCAGGCCATCGAGAATTTCAGCCACTTGCTGGCGCGGGTGTACTGATTCTTTTGCTCAGATCTGGCAACAATTGCCGCTGTATATCCAAGAATGACAATCAGTGCCGCAGAAGCTGCCAGAAACTCTTTTCCATATTGGCCGTGGATGTATAACTGTGCAGCGAAAAAGGCAACTGCCAACACTGAAACTGCAATCATCATAGATGCATAGCGGGATGTACGCACAGCACCCCAGACGACGGGTAAAGTTTTGAATCCTTCAGCCCTATCTCCTTCCAGATCTTCCAGATCTTTCACCGCTTCTCGTGCAAGGGTGATCAGAAAGGCGAATCCACAGTATGCGATGATGCGATACCACAACTGATTGAAAAAGTAGACCGGCGCAAACAGGCCATCTGAATATGCCACATTGAGCGCACTAATCTCGAACCAGGACGCCCAGAAAGGAACAACAGCCACACAGAGGGCAACCACAAAATTTCCGATAAAAGGCTGCTTCTTGAAAACAGGCGAATAAAACCAAAGCAAAGTTGCCATGACAACGGGAATAATGACCGGCCACCAGTAATTCATGGCAGAGCATATGTAGGCCGTCAGACCAACCGCGAGAATATTGAGTGCATGATGAAGAATGATGGCCACCCTTCGCTTTACGTGCCTCCCAATGATTACCCGGTCGGGTTTATTGATGCGATCGACCTTCTGATCGAAATAGTCATTTATGATATTCCCAGACGCGGCGAGCAATACCATGACGAAAACAGAGGCGACAAATACTGTCAAGGGTAAAGTCAGTCCCTTAACGGCAGGCTCCCACTTCAGATGATTGACAATCAGTACAAACCTGATCACCAGCATGGTAACCGCAATGATGACGAGGTTAACCGGCCTCATCAGGCGAATCAGATGGAATATTCCGTTCACAGTATCCTCGTTGAAATCTTTACAAGCAAAGATGGACGTCCGGAACTAAATTAGCACCCATGAGTTCGGACAATATTGAAGAAAAAAGTGTTGAAAGCCCGGTTGCCCCGTCAACAAAGGCTCATGTCGTGGTTATTGGTGTTCACGATTACATTCTGGCCAATGTGGAGAATCTTCTGCAAAGGGATGGTTATACCACGGTAGGTTTTCTTGATATGGAACAGGCCATGGAGTACATACGCGCTAACAAAACAGACCTTGTTCTGGTGGGTGGCGGTGTAAATCCCAACGATCGGATAGCCGTTAAAAATCTCCTCAGTGCAGAATTTCCTCAGGCCAGGTTTCTGGAACATTTCGGAGGTCCTGCGACCATCATCCCTGAAGTAGAACAATCTCTGCGCTAATCCGGGTTTACCCGAGAAAGTAATCTGCAGTATATATCTTGTTTTCTCCGTTCTTATATAAGGCATAGGTAAAGCCTTTGCGGAATGAATATCCTGCCGCCTCTCCTGCCTTATTGACTGCAATAAAACCTACCTGAAAGTCATTGACCTCCTGGTTCATTCTTGCAATGCGATGCACTGCCTCTTTGCATGCTTCCAGCGGAGTAGCACCCGAACGCATCATTTCTACTACGAGAAAGGAACCACATGCCCTGACGATGGTTTCTCCCAATCCAGTGGCAGTTGCAGCCCCTACTTCATTATCGACATAGAGCCCCGCTCCGATAATCGGACTATCTCCCACGCGTCCCCTCATCTTGTAGGCGAGACCGCTGGTTGTACACGATCCGGCAATGTTTCCTGAACGATCCATGGCCAGCAGGCCAATGGTATCATGATTTTCAATATTGATGACAGGCTTATACTCAGATTTTTTGAGCCATTCCTGCCAGGCCGCCTGCGCAGCTTCACCCTTATAATCGTTGTGCGGAAAACCCTGCTCAATAGCGAATTTGTAGGCGCCCTCTCCCACCAGCTGGACATGCGGTGTTTTCTCCATGACACGTCTTGCCACGGAGGCAGGATGAGTAATATTCTCGAGAAACATCACACTACCAGCCCTGCCATAGCTATCCATGATACACGCGTCAAGTGTCGTATGCCCATCTCGGTCAGGAAGTCCTCCCAGGCCTACAGACAGGTTTGACATATCCGCCTCGGTGTCGTTCACGCCCTTTTCAGCCATATCCAGAGCAGTTCCACCAGACTCAAGTGCCTTCCAGGCAGCATCATTAGCCTTCAGACCAGCATCCCAGGTACTGATCACCAGTCCACCGGTAAAAGGTGATAAAGGTTTTCTGGCGTCCGCCGACGGTTCCGTTGACTGTCCGAATGTGCGCCCGGTGAAGAAACCGGCTGTTGCGCCAATCAGTCCGGCCATTCCACCGGTAAGAAAAGACCTTCTTGTAGTCATATTGATATATCAATAATCA
>JBEAZL010000054.1:0-9361 GCA_041170085.1 Bacteroidota bacterium | reverse complement strand
GTCAACACTTCAGATCTGCTCATCTTCATCACGAAGTACGGCATGGTTTGTCCCTAATGATGGTCCCAGATCCGACGGTGTGTACCCTCTGATCTGACTATCCTCCACCCTCGCTCTTCGGCCTCTTTTATCAGTTTCCTCCTCAGTTTACGGGGATAAAAATATCTCCAGCAGGTTCCATGAATGGTTCTCTCCTCGAGTACACCCGACTTTCCCAAAAGATCATAGGCAGCGGCTGCGCATCGCATTCCAAAAAACGCGTAGTCGTACGGCGAAGTTTGAAGATATTCTGCCACCACCGAGTCGAGCTGCAAACGAGTTTTCTGTTCGAGTGGAATTACCACGGTGAGTGTTCTGGCTGAGTCTTTGTCCGCACCGAACATGCTCCAGAAACTATCAGCGCTTCGCAACACGAACCGGCCGTGCTTAGGCGACTTCCTGCCAAAGATGTGAAAGTCTCCGGAAGGTATGAAGTCTGCGACCTGGCCCGGATTCAACTCGATGCCCACATGTCCGCCGAGCTTTCCGCCAAACCATTTTTCTTCTTCGTTTCTGAATTCCCCTGAAGGTTTCGAACCGTAGAGAAAATGAACCATGATGGAATCCGACGGTGTTTGCGACCAACCAGAAAACGACATCATGAACAAAAGGAAAAACTGAGAAATACGTTTACGCCCCATTACAGGGGAACGTACAAAGGATGAAAAGATTATCCCGGATTACTCAGGCACCCTCCAGCCTGAATCCAACTCCATGCACATTGGTAATGGCCAGAGATTCGTCGCCACTGAGGTATTTGCGGAGCTTGGTGATAAAAACATCCATGCTGCGTCCTACAAAATAGCTGTCGTCGCCCCAGATCATGTTGGCGATAAGATCGCGCTCCAATAACTGTCCGCGATGTTCGCAGAACAACTTCAGCAGCTCAGCCTCCCTTCTGGTGAGTTTCTTGCGGTCGTCATCGAGCCTGAGTTCGTAATTGGCGAAATCAAACTGGTAGCGGCCTATCTCGTAGAGGTTTTGATCTTTCTTCTGCACTGCGAGCTGCGGATGGCGTTTGAGAACCGCCCTTATGCGAAGCACGAGCTCTTCGGAACTGAAAGGCTTGGTGATATAATCATCGGCGCCGAGACGGAATCCTTTGATCTTATCATCAGACATTCCGCGTGCTGTGAGAAAAACGATAGGCACTTCAGGATCTGTTTTTCTGATGTCTTCAGCCAGACTGAAACCATCTTTCTTCGGCATCATCACATCGAGCAGACACAGGTCGTATTTCTCCTTATTGAACTGCAGGAGGCCTTCCTTGCCATCTTTAGTCAGATGCACACGAAAACCCTCTGCCTTGAGTAAATCCTGCACCACAAAACCGAGGTTGGTATCATCCTCGACCAGTAATATCTGTATCTGTGCCTTGCTATCCTCGTTACTCATACAGTTGCCATCTCAATTGTGAATGTACTTCCTTTTCCCGGCTCGCTTTTCACGCGGATCTTTCCTCCATGGGCCTTCACCACCGTTTTCACATAGAACAATCCCAATCCAAAGCCCTTGACATTATGAAGGTCACCCGTCGGTACACGATAGAATTTATCAAATATCATTTTGACCTGTGAGGGTTTCATTCCAATGCCGTTGTCGATCACCCTCAGTTCAATTTTCTTACCCGTGTTTTCTGTTTCTATGCGGATAACGGGCGCATCTTCTGTGTATTTCACCGCATTGTCGAGAAGGTTATAGATGACATTGGTGATATGCACCATGTCGCCTCTGATGAAGTGAAAATCCGCTTTCAGGTCGGTTCTGATTTCACCACCTGCTTCTGCAACCGGAACATGCAGGGTCTCAGCTGCCTTTCGAATTACTTCGTGCAGGTCAACCCTTTCGCGCTTCATATTCACCTTTTTCACCGACAGGGTGGACAGCTGCAACACCTTTTCTACCTGACTTTTCAGTCGCTCACTTTCATTCCTGATAATGTTCGCATATTGCTTCAGTCTCTCCGGATCGTTGAGGGTATTGGCTGAGGATAAAACATCAGCACTGAGGCTTATGGTTGAAATAGGTGTCTTCAACTCGTGGGTCATATTATTGATGAAATCAGTTTTGATTTCACTCAGTTTTCTTTGTCTCAGAATGATCCAGAGTGAGTAAGTGAAGAAAATGATGATGACCACAATAATGAGACTGGAGTATTTCAGGAAGTCCAGCTTCTTCAGAATCACAGCAGATTTGTTGGGAAAGAGCACGCCGAAGTAATGTCCGTCCATGGAAAGAGGCTGATCAATATTGACCTTTTCATGTTTTACTTCTCCGAGAGGCTCATCAAACTCCACCCTGCTTCCGAACACTATCGAATCGTTGAAGCAATCGTAGATTCCGTATTCGAAATCATCTGTCAGGTGCGACTTCTCGAATTCTTCACGAAGCAGGGATTCCAGAAGATAGGGTTGCGGAGTATCGTTGATGTTGGCGACAAAATAATTGCTCGACACCTGCTTCACCGGTTCTGTAACGGCTTCGTCATTGTTGATGGCAAGAATTCTCTTCACCACGTTGGTCATGGCCACCATGACCCTGAAATTAAATTGCCGCTCTTCGAAAGAGTGTGCATTTCTGGCCCAAATCACCTGTCCGACAACAATACCGGAGAGCGAGATGAATGCCAGAAGAATAACGAAGAAGATGGTGCGTCTGCTCATGAATGGCACGAATTTAAGTTGCCGGTTGCAATGAATGAACGGCTTAACACCACATTAAGGGAAGTCCCAAAAATTGTTGAAGACGGTAAGATGAAGTTTGCATCCGTTCATTGATGATCCAATACAACTTCTTGCCATAAAAAAAAAGCCGCACAAGGGCGGCTTTTTCAATGCATCATATCGCAACTTAATCCCTTCTGCCAAGAATTCTGAGCAGAAAGAGGAAGAGATTGATAAAATCAAGGTAAAGTGCTGTGGCGCCCATCACAGCCAGCTTGCTTGCTGTGGCAGTGCCATATTCAACACCTGCACCGATCCTTTTGATCTTCTGGGTATCATAGGCTATCAAACCTGTGAAGATCAGCACACCGATACAAGAGATGATGTAATCCATCTTCTCGCTTCCGATGAACATATTCACCAGCATGGCGATGGCAATACCTATCACGCCCATCATCAGGATGCTTCCCATTCTGGTGAGGTCGGTCTTCGTGGTGTATCCCACGACAGCCATCACACCAAACAATGCGGCGGTGATAAAGAAAACCTTGGCAATGGAGGCCATTGAATAAATCAGAAATATGTAGCTGATGCTAATTCCCATTACAGCAGAAAAACCGATGTAAGTGGCGAGCAAAGCCATATACGACAACTTATTGAAACCAAAATTCATGACCAGGATAAAGGCCAGAGGGGCAAACATCACTACCCATGATAGCCCTGAGCGCTGTCCGGTAACCGGATCCCTCAGAGAGTCCATCAGGTCTGTTGTACCGAACCAATAAGCCAGAGCACCTGAAATCACCAGGGCGAGAGTCATTAACGAGAACACATTGGCAACAAAAGAACGCTCAGCGCTGGTTGACATATCCAGAACGCCTTCCTGTTGTCTGAAATCTACTTCGTTCATATCAGTTATAAATGTTATAACACAAAGATACTACGATTGACCGGCGCCGGTCAACTGGATAAACTCCTTTCGGGTCTTAATATTATCTAAAAATTCACCGGTAAATGCACTGGTGGTGGTAATGCTGTTTTGCTGACTTACACCGCGCATTTGCATGCAGAGGTGCCTGGCTTCGATAATCACTGCCACACCAAGCGGCTCTAGAGTCTCCTGAATCGAGTCGCGGATTTCCATGGTGAGTCTCTCCTGCACCTGAAGACGTCTTGCAAAAACCTCAACCACACGTGGAATCTTGCTCAATCCCACCACTTTTCCGTTAGGAATGTAGGCGACATGTGCCTTTCCGAAAAATGGAAGCATGTGGTGTTCGCACAGGCTATACAGCTCTATGTTTTTCACCAGAACCATTTCGCGATAATCTTCGCTGAACATGGCAGAGCGTAGAATTTCCCTGGCATCCTGCTTATATCCCTTGGTCAGGAAGCCATAGGCTTTCGCTACTCTGTCCGGAGTTTTCAGCAACCCTTCACGGCTGGGATCCTCCCCCAGTTGCCCGAGAATATCTTTCACATCAAGGGCAATGCTCTTGTGTTGATTTTCATCGAGATATTGTTCTTCGTTATTCATTCTTTATGATCATTCTCCGCCGAAGTATTCGACGAAATTGTTTTCGGTTTCATACAACTTGATGCTGTGCAACTTGCATCCGTTTTCAGCAATGGGTGCTTCAAGCTGTTCCCAGATGGCAATGGCTATAACTTCCGTTGAGGCCATCTTTCCCTTCATGAAATCGACATCCAGATTCAGATTCATGTGATCTACCTTGTCGATTACCCTGGTCTTAATCAAATCGCTCAGAAACTTGAGGTCAATGCAAAATCCTGTATCGGGTGCCGGCTCACCTTTGACAGTAACATACACTTCATAGTTATGTCCGTGCCAGTTCGGGTTCGAACATTTTCCAAACACCTTTTTATTTGTCTCATCGTCCCATGCCGGGTTCGAAAGCTTGTGTGCCGCATTGAAACGTTCCCTGCGGGTTACATATACATATCTGCTCATTTCATTAAAATTCGTCCGGCGAAGATAGAACTGCAAACAGGGACTTATGTTCAATGCGTCATGTTAAATAGTCGTGTTGCTTTTTACACCCAAATCACCGGTAGTTCCGGCCTGCTTTGACGCACAGTGCCGTCGTGCGCAAATCCTTGTGTCCGAGACCTTACCTTTGCGAACCAACAGAAGTTCACATGATAGTAGTTACAGGTGCGGCCGGATTCATAGCCAGTTGTCTCGCAGCAAGACTCAACGAGGAGCGTTTTTATGATCTTGTTCTGGTGGATGACTTTAGTCACCCGGAGAAGAAAAAGAACTACGAAGACAAGCGATATCACGCACTGGTTGACCGCCGGGAGTTTCCCGACTGGTTGCGCAAAAACGAGGATCAGGTCCAGTTTGTATTTCATCTGGGAGCCCGCACCGATACTACCGAGTTCAACGTGTCCATTTTTGACGAACTCAACCTGAACTATTCGAAAGAGATCTGGAAGATCTGTGCCGAATACTCACTTCCGCTGGTCTATGCATCATCCGCTGCTACCTACGGAGATGGTTCACTGGGTTACACCGACAGCCACGACATCATACCTTCGTTGCACCCTCTGAATCCATATGGTGAGTCGAAAAACGAGTTTGATAAGTGGGTGCTTCAGCAGGAGCATCAGCCACTATTCTGGGCAGGTCTCAAATTCTTCAATGTCTATGGACCGAATGAATACCACAAGGGCCGCATGGCCAGTGTAGTGTTCCACGCCTTCAATCAGATTCTGGCCACCGGTGGCATGAAACTTTTCAGAAGCCACCGCCCGGATTATGCTGATGGCGGGCAGATGCGAGACTTCGTCTATGTGAAAGACGTTACCGAAGTATGCATGTTTCTGATGCATCACCGCAAGAATTCAGGAATCTATAACCTGGGTTCGGGCAGGGCACGCACTTTCCGTGATCTGGCCGCTTCGACTTTCAGATCAATGGAGGTAACTGAGAATATTTCATTCATTGATACACCGGCCGATATCCGTGATAAATACCAGTATTTCACAGAGGCCGATATGCACAAACTCACAGGAATAGGTTATCAGAGGGCATTTCACAGCCTTGAAGAGGGTATTGATGACTATGTAAGGGGTTATCTGAAGAAGGATTTCTTCATTTGGTGATTCCGTTCGTCACCCAGATTTTCCGCTGAAAAAATCAGCCAAAAATACATGGCTGAAAAACGGTGCACTGACATAGTTTTGTCGCTGAATGCGCGACAACATGAATGCACTGGAAGCGAAACACATTTTCAAAAATTACAGCGGCTATTACGCACTGAAAGACGTGAGTCTGGCGGTGCCAAAGCAAACTGTATTCGGATTGCTCGGACCGAACGGAGCTGGTAAAACTACCCTCATCCGTATTATCAATCAGATTACTGGTCCCGACAGCGGTGAAGTCTTGTTTATGGGCGAGAGGCTGAACAGCTCACACATTGAGCGCATAGGCTACCTGCCCGAAGAGAGAGGGCTTTACAAGAAAATGAAAGTCGGTGAGCAGTGCATGTACCTCGCCCAACTCAAGGGACTCTCCTCTTCTGAGGCCAGAAAAAGGCTGAAAGAGTGGTTTGACAGGTTTGAAATACAAGGCTGGTGGGATAAGAAAGTGGAGGAGCTCAGCAAAGGAATGGCCCAGAAAGTTCAGTTTATCACGACCGTTTTACATGAGCCGGAACTGTTGATCCTCGATGAGCCATTCAGTGGTTTTGACCCCATCAATGCAGAGCTGATCCGACGCGAAATGCTTGCACTCAAGGAAAAGGGATGTACCATTATCCTGAGTACACACGACATGGGATCGGTTGAAGAGCTCTGCGATAATATCGCGCTCGTCAACAGGTCGCAGGTTATTCTAAGCGGAAGTGTGAAAGAAGTCAAGAACCGTTTCCGCACCCGCACATTTGAGCTTCGGCACCGCGGTCATGCCATCGATATCGGCATCAGCCTCGGTCCGTTTTTCGAATTGCTCACCAACGACAAAGAAGATGACCACTACGTGGCACATATCCGTTTGGGCGAAGGCAAAACGCTGAACGACCTTTTGGGTAACCTTCTGAACGCGGTCGAAATCGTCTCGGTTCAGGAAGTACTGCCAAGTATGAACGACATTTTTATAGAAGCTGTAGAACAATTTAACCAGACACAGTCATGAACAAGATTCTCCTCATCATCAAGCGGGAATATCTGACCCGTGTCAAGAAGAAGTCATTCCTGATCATGACCATACTCGGACCAGTTCTTTTCGGAGGACTGATGTTTGGTGCGGTGGCGCTTGCCCTTCAGGATTCGGCTAGCTATGAAGTGCTTATTGTAGATAAAGCCGGAGCCATCAGTCAGTTTGATAGCACCGGGCGGGGCTTTGAAAGTCGCTTTCCGGGAAGGTTCAGGTACAATGAGGAAATGAAGATCAACTACAGTTTCCTCGATAAGGAAATCGGAACGGAAGGCTTCAAGAATTCACCGTACAGCGTCATGATTGAGATTGACGATGCCGCCGCCAATAACGCTCCGTGCAACTTCTATTTCAAGAAACTTCCGAGTGAAATGGCCAGTTCGGTGATTAAAACGGAGATTGAAAATGCAGTAGAGGAATTCAGGGTTACAGGAAGTTTGAATCTCAAATTTGAAGACTACAAGCGCATTAAGGTTGATATCCCGTTCCGCGAAATCAATATTGAAAAGCTCGGACAGGAAGACAGAACCACAGAAAAAGCCATGGTAGGCTTTGTTTTCGCGGTATTTATCTACCTGTTCATTTTCATGTATGGAATACAGGTTATGCGTGGTGTGATCGAGGAAAAAACCAACCGCATCATCGAGGTCATCATCAGTTCTGTGAAGCCTTTCCAGCTCATGATGGGTAAAGTGATCGGTATAGGACTGGTGGGTCTGACCCAGTTTTTAATCTGGGTGCTGTTCTCGGTCATCATCTTCACTGTTGCGCAGGGACTTACTGCCCCGGATGCCATTGCGACACAAATGGTTGACCATGGAACAGTGACCACAACAACAGCACAATTGCCTGTCAACCCCGAAGCCAATTCAGCCATGAACAGCGTCTTCCAGCTTATCGGAGAGATTAACTGGCCGCTGCTGATTGGTATGTTCCTCTTCTTCTTTATAGGAGGTTTCCTATTGTATTCGTCGTTGTTTGCGGCCATTGGCGCCGCGGTGGACAATGAAACAGACACACAGCAATTCATGGCTCCGGTGACCATTCCGCTCGTATTCGGATTCATTGTCGCAGAGTTCATGATTGCCAATCCTGCCGGAGGAGCGGCCAATATTTTCTCACTTGTACCCCTGACATCGCCAGTGGTGATGATGGTAAAGGTTGCCATGACAGGACATCTGACTATGCAGATGGTGTTGAGCATGCTGATTCTGATAGCCACATTTGTGGGTACAATCTGGCTGGCAGGACGCATCTACAGGGTGGGAATACTGATGTATGGCAAGAAGGCCACCTACCGCGAACTGTGGAAATGGATTACCTATAAATCCTGAGATGGTACGAGTAGGAATCATCGACTGCGGATCCAACACATTCAATCTGCTCATTGCAGAGGTGGATGCTGAAAAAAAGTGGAGCACTTTATTTCAGAATAAGATTGCCGTGAAGCTCGGAGCCGGATCATACGAAACCGGAAACATTACTGCTTCCCGATTTATCCGCGGTATTGATGCTCTGTATTGTCACCGCAGCAACCTCAATAATTTCGGTTGTACCCAATGGATGGCATTTGCTACATCAGCCATCAGGGATGCATCGAATGGCGTTGATTTCGTGCGGGCCGTTCAGCAAGTGGCAGGAATAGATGTGAGGGTTTTGAACGGAGATGAAGAAGCAGAATTCATTTATGAAGGTGTTCGTCAGACCATTGATCTGGACGATAAGCCGGCTTTGATGATGGATATTGGCGGAGGCAGCACTGAATTCATCATTGGCGACTCAAAGAAAATCTACTGGAAGCAGAGTCTTCAGTTGGGTGTGAGCCGGCTTTTCGATCTGGTAAAGCCTTCAGAGCGGATCCGGCACGATGAGATCATAGAGCTGCGTCACATTCTGGATGAGCATCTTCGCGGCCTGAAAGAAGCCCTGAATCAATTCCCTTGTTCAGTTCTGGTGGGATCAAGCGGATCGTTTGATACCATTTCAGCCATGTACAGGCATGCAAATGCCTTGCCTCCTGATGCGATATCAAAGCTGAATGAAATTCCGCTGGCTGCATACCCGGGACTGCATACATGGCTGATGGGTTCCACCTTTGCCGAAAGACTGGCCCATCCGGTCATTCCTGAATTGCGCGCGGAATTCATGCCCTTGTCGAGTTATCTGATCCATTACATATTGCAAATTCACCCGTTCACCCAGATGTATCAATCGGCCTATTCCCTCAAGGAAGGGGTTATTTCGAGACTGATCAGCGAAGGAGTAGTAAATCCGGGGACTGAAGATGCCGACACCGTGGAAAAGGCCTGATATTTGAGTAAGACCGAAAAAGCCAAAATCCATTTATGCCTAAAATTCTGATCATCGATGATGAAGCCGCCATCCGCAAGGCTCTCAAAGAAATACTTGAATACGAATCTTACGAAGTAGACGAGGCTGAAGACGGACCTTCAGGCCTGAAAAAAGCTGAAAACGGAGC
>JBEAZL010000053.1:0-2574 GCA_041170085.1 Bacteroidota bacterium | reverse complement strand
ATTATTCTGAAATCAGGCCGACACGTAAAGGAATTGTCCCAGGGTTTTCACCTGACTACCAATAACCGAATGGAACTCATGGCGGTCATTGTGGGACTGGAAACCATCAAAGTACCAGGTGCTCATGTGACCATTCATTCAGATTCGCGTTATGTGGTGGATTCCGTGACAAAAAACTGGATCTATGGCTGGGTTCGGAAGGGCTGGAAAGATGTCAAGAATCCAGACCTATGGAAAAGGTATCTCGAAATCTCCAAAAAGCATCACATCAGATTCATTTGGGTTCGCGGACACAACGGTCACCCGGAAAATGAGAGGTGCGATGTTCTTGCTGTCAATGCCGCCACCGGGAGGGATCTGGAGCACGATTCATGGTATGAGGAGAACATGTCGGATAACGGGCTGTTCTGATTTCGTCACCTTGCTCCGGGCAAGTACATTTGCAACCTAAAATCAAACCACAAGAACATGCGAACCGACCAGTATCAGGGACACGATTATTACCTGATGGACGAATGGCTCAGTGAAGAGCACAAGATGGTGCGCGACGCCGCCCGCACATGGGTTAAGCGCGAAGTGTCTCCTATTATCGAAGAAGCCGCGGAAAAGCAGGTCTTCCCTAAACACCTGCTTCAGGGTCTGGGCGAGATTGGAGCTTTCGGTCCCTACATACCACAGGAATACGGTGGAGCTGGTCTGGACCAGATATCGTACGGGCTGATTATGCAGGAGCTGGAACGCTGTGATTCAGGTTTGCGCTCAACAGCAAGCGTGCAGAGCTCTCTGGTGATGTATCCTATTTACAAATACGGATCAGAGGAACAGCGCAAAAAATACCTTCCAAAACTGGCCACCGGCGAATGGATGGGCTGTTTTGGTCTCACCGAGCCTGATTACGGAAGTAATCCTGGTGGAATGGTGACCAATTTCAAGGACATGGGCGATCACTATCTGCTCAATGGCGCCAAGATGTGGATCAGCAATGCACCATTTGCACAGATTGCTGTGGTATGGGCCAAGAACGAAGCCGGCAGAATTCACGGTCTGATCGTGGAAAGAGGCATGGAAGGCTTTACAACGCCAACCATGCACGGAAAGTGGAGCCTGCGTGCTTCTGAAACGGGTGAACTGATTTTCGATAATGTGAAGGTGCCGAAAGAAAACCTTTTGCCAGGCAAAAGCGGATTGGGTGCACCCCTCGGATGCCTCGATTCTGCTCGTTATGGGATTGCATGGGGTGCCATTGGTGTAGCGCTGGATTGCTACGATGTTGCTCTGCGTTACAGCAAGGAGCGCATTCAATTCGGAAAGCCCATCGGTGCATTCCAGTTGCAGCAAAAGAAGCTCGCGGAAATGATCACTGAGATTACCAAGGCGCAATTGCTAACCTTCAGACTCGGCCAGCTCCGCAATGAAGGAAGGGCAACCTCTTCACAGATATCCATGGCCAAACGAAATAATCTTGCCATTGCCAAGGACATCATCAGTGATGCGCGCCAGATACTCGGAGGTATGGGTATTACCAATGAATATCCCGTAATGCGACACATGATGAACCTGGAGTCTGTTATTACCTATGAAGGTACTCACGATATTCACCTGCTCATTACAGGTCTCGATATCACCGGATTCGACGCATTCAAATAGTAAAAACAAGTTCTGTTTTAAGAGCCGTGGAGGATGCCTTCACGGCTTATTTTTTTCAGATAACAGCCTGCCGAATTGATTATCTGTGAATCCCTTCAGATGAATCATGTCATAAGGTGAAAACCTGATTCTATAAAAAAGAAAAGGCCACCCAAGGGTGGCCTTTTCAATTATTCATTTATCAAAATGGACATGTTGTTCCGAAGACTCCGAGGAATAGGAGCAGGTCAGCAAGACCTACAATTCCGTCGTCGGTCAGATCTGTCTGTGAACATGGACCAGGAGTGCTTCCAAAGGTTCCGAGGAACAGAAGCAGGTCGGATGTTCCGATGATATTATCACCGTTGAAATCACCTGTGCAGGTAATGAGACATGAACCATCATCGCAGGTCGCGGCAGGATTGTAGTTCGGTGCCTCACAGTTGGTACAACCGTACTGAGCTGCGCCAACACTGAAGCTGGCTGTAGCAGGTGCACCTCCTGAAACCACCTCATTCGCACCGCTCAGCGACCATCCTATTTCTGATGGGAAGGTACCGCCGGTAACATCAATGGTATAGCAGCCATCGGCGAGACAGAGAACATCTGCACTTGATGATCCGCCTTCATGTGTGCCCGTAGCAACAACGTTTCCTTGTGAATCTGTAATGGTATAAGCTCCACCATTCCATGAATCACTGAAGAGATCAGTCATATTCACGGTCACGCAATTCTGGTAGCAGCATGAACCATCATCTCCGCAGGCAGCAGGGTTATAGTTACATGCTGATGGATCAGTACATCCGTTAGGAACTCCAATTCCAATGTTGGCTGAGCTCGATGAACCGCCAGTATGAGTACCGGTTGCCAATACGTTACCGAACTGGTCAGTGAAAGTGTAAGTACCTCCATTCCATGAATCACTGAACAAGTCAGTCATGTTGAATG
>JBEAZL010000052.1:0-5224 GCA_041170085.1 Bacteroidota bacterium | reverse complement strand
CGAATCTTTCACCCCTTCAGGGGCCGGGGGTCGGGGCCGGGGGAATGGACAATTCACAATGAGCGGAAGAATCCACAATTTGAATTCGGATAGCATGAACTGTCGTGGTCTTCAGACCGCGACAATCCGGAGACAGGAAAAAGCCTTTCGAAGCCCGCGACTTCAGTCGCGGGATATTAGTTGTGAAGAGCCGTCTCCGCCCCGACAGGGCGGCACTTTCAGTTCAGGTGAAGCACCTTGTATTTCTCTTCAAATCCGGTGTGTAAAACCAAATACGTGTAATGAAATCTGTTTTATTACATTTGACCATTAGCTATTCGCTGCTTTTACTATGGACCATCCAATCAGGGAAGAAGGAAATTTTCGCTACATCGAGGAAGGGGAAGGCCCTGTCATCATATTCCTGCATGGGCTTTTCGGCGCATTGAGCAACTTTCGTGAAACCCTCGAGTACTTCTCGGCGCGCAATTACAAGGTGGTTATTCCAATGTTGCCGCTCTACAGTATGCCTGTGCTGAATACCGGCGTAAAGTCGCTTTCAAAATTTCTCGGCGAATTCATCAAACACAAGGGATGGGATAAGGTAAATCTGCTCGGTAACTCACTTGGCGGTCACGTGGCCCTGATGTACTCCAACGAGCATCCTGAAAAAGTTCGCTCGCTTACCCTGACCGCCAGCAGCGGCCTCTATGAGAATGCTTTCGGCAGTTCTTTTCCGAGAAGGGAGGACAAGGAATTCATACGCAAGAAAGTTGCTGTCACGTTCTACGATCCAAAACATGCCACTGACGAACTGGTGGATGAGTGTTTTGAAGTAGTGAACGACCGCAACAGGGTGTTGCGCATTCTCGCCCTCGCCAAAAGTGCCATACGACACAACATGGCCAAAGACCTTCCGCATTTTCAAATGCCTACGTGCCTGATCTGGGGCCGCAATGATACCATCACGCCTCCCGAAGTTGCGGAGGAATTCAACAAACTCATTCCCAATTCCACTCTTTACTGGATTGACCATTGCGGACATGCTCCAATGATGGAACATCCCGAGGAGTTTAACCGGATTTTCGGAGACTGGTTGAAATCTCAGCAGATCTGAACGCTTCAGGACAGATGAACATACTATCGGCAGAGTTTGTCGTTTCTTCGGTCAACAGTGACAACTGGCCGAAAGGCAATATCCCTGAATTTGCTTTCGTGGGCAGAAGTAATGTAGGCAAGAGCAGTTTGATCAATGTGTTGGTCAACAAGCGCTCACTCGCCAAGACTTCTTCGATGCCCGGTAAGACGCGCACGATCAACCACTTCATCATCAACAAAGAAAAATCGCCCTGGTATCTTGTCGATCTGCCGGGTTACGGATTTGCCAATGCGCCGGAGAAAGAGCGAAAAAAATGGGAGGCCTTCACGAAATCCTATCTGCGCGAACGCGAAAATCTGGTCTGCACTTTTGTGCTGATCGACTCAAGACATTCTCCTCAACAGGTTGACCTCAGCTTCCTGAAATGGATGGCTGAATCTGCCTTGCCGATGGCCATCATTTTCACCAAAACCGATAAAGTAAAGCCGACAGAGCTCGAAAAAAATCTTGTCTCGTTTGATACTGCACTGGGTGAATTTCTGGATCAGACTCCGAATATCCTGGTAACGTCTTCATCATCACGCAATGGGCGTGATGAAGTACTGGCCTTTATTTCGAGGCTGATGCCTTAGCCTTTCGCTGCGCGTAGAAGTTGAGCGAGTGGTGATTGATCTCTATTCCGAAAATATCTTCCAGAGTGGCTTTGATATTCTGTATTCGCGGGTCGCAAAACTCGAGAACCTCTCCTGTATCGGTCAGAATGATGTGATCATGCTGCTGATTCTGCCATGCCTTTTCGAAGTGTGCAGTGTTCTTGCCAAACTGATGTTTGCGAACGAGATTGCACGCCAGCAATAGCTCTATGGTGTTGTACAGCGTCGCGCGGGAAACCCTGTACTTCTTGTTCTTCATATGCAGGTACAACGACTCGATATCGAAATGTCCGTCGTAGTCATAAATCTCCCGCAAAATGGCAAAGCGCTCCGGCGTCTTCCTGTGCTTGTTCTGCACGAGATACGCGGTAAAAATATCCTTGACCTTTTCCTGAAGAACGGGATTGCTCATGTTGCAAAAGTACTGAGATATAACATCTCCAGACTCGTCAAGGTTCAATCGAATTCACTTTCGATGCGGTCAACGGTGAGCAGACCATCTACTTCCTTGAGCTTTTCTATCAGAATGTTCAGGTGATCAGTGTCGTGCACCAGTGCCTTCACCTTACCCTCAAACACGCCGTCGTTGGCTTCAAACGAGATGCTTCGCATGTTGACATTCATATCGGACGAGATGATATTGGTGATCTTCTGCACCACTCCCTTGTCGTCGATTCCGCTGAACCTCAGACCCACCTCAAACTCAATTCCCGTCTTGTTTGCCCATCTCGCCTTGATGACCCTGTATGCGTATTTGCTCAGGAGTTCTTCGGCATTCGGGCAATTGGTGCGATGGATCTTGATGCCTTCACCTACTGTGATAAAGCCAAATACCTCGTCGCCATTGATCGGTGTGCAACACGGAGCCAGGGTATATTCAACTTTTTGCTTTTCATCTCCGATGAGCAGGGTCTCTCCTTTCGCAGGAACCGGTGCCGTGCGGTGTTCATGTTCCTGCACATGTTCCCTCTCCTTCTCAAAACGAATGCGCCCCGAATCAATGGTATAGCCCTTGAGCTTTTTGAGGTCGATACGACCTCTTGCTATGTAGTAATAAAGATCCGTTGCGTTTTCTGTAGCATAGTGCCTGATGAGCTCATCAATATTCACGCTGAGCCATTCCACCTTGAGCCCGGCAAACTTGCGCTTCAGCATCTCCTTGCCGTCTTCGGCAATCAGTTTTCTCTCTTCCTTCAGAGCAGCTTTAATCTTTTGTCGCGCACTGGCCGTGACAACAATATTCAGCCAGTCTTCTTTCGGGAACTGCTTCTTACTGGTGAGAATTTCAACCTGATCGCCGCTTCGCAACTGATAGCTCAGTGGCACCAGTTTAAAATTCACCTTTGCTCCGATACACTGATGACCTATCTGACTGTGAATGTGAAATGCAAAATCGAGTGCTGTCGCTCCTTTAGGCAATGTCTTCAAATCACCGTTTGGCGTGAAGACATATATCTCCTCGCTAAACAGTGAAAGCTTGAAATTATCGATGAACTCAATCGCGTTCTCGCTCGGGCTTTCCAGCACCTCGCGGATCTGTCCGATCCACCGATCAAGCTTGTCCTCGGGCGACTCCACATCGCCCTTGTATTTCCAGTGGGCAGCATAACCGCGCTCAGCAAAATCATCCATCCGCTGCGAGCGAATCTGTACCTCCACCCATTTACCCGTTGGGCTCATCACCGTGGTATGGAGAGATTCATATCCGTTGGCCTTGGGAATGGAAATCCAGTCGCGCAGACGTTCCGGTGATGGCTGATAAAAATCCGTCACAACAGAATACACGCGCCAGCAGTCGGCCTTCTCCGTTTCAGGCGGAGCGTCGAGAATGATTCGGATGGCAAATACATCATAGATTTCCTCAAAGCTCACTCCCTTCTTGTGGATCTTATTCCAGATGCTGAATACACTTTTTGTGCGGCCCTTTATCTCGAATTTGAAATTGAGTTTCTCCAGTGATCTCTTGATCGGCAGGGTAAAAGCGTTGATGAAACGCGTGCGCACCGCCTGAGTTTTCTGAAGCCTTTTTACAATGTCTTCATATTGTTCGGGCTCCTTGTATTTCAGCGCCAGATCTTCAAGCTCTGTCTTGATGTTGTACAAGCCCAACCTGTGAGCAAGTGGTGCATACATGAAGAGCGTTTCGTTTGCAATCTTCAATTGCTTTTCGCGCGTCATGTGATCCAGCGTGCGCATATTGTGCAACCGGTCTGCCATCTTGATCAGGATCACCCTCACATCATCGCTGAGGGTTAACAACATCTTCCTGAAATTCTCTGCCTGGTCGCTGGAGTTGGTGTAGTCTGACACACCGCTGATCTTGGTCAGACCATCGATAATGACGCGCTCCTTTACACCAAAGAGATTCTGGATATCGTCGAGTGTAATATCTGTGTCTTCAACCGTATCATGCAATAAGGCGCAAACAATGCTGGTGGTGTCGAGACTTAATTCTTCACCTGCGATGCGGGCTACTGCAATGGGGTGGTAGATATAGGGTTCACCGCTCTTGCGGCGCATATCCTTGTGTGCTTCAAGGGCGAGATCGAATGCCTTGCGGATTCGCGCACGGTCCTGCCGGCTGCGCGACCGGTGACATGCCCTCAGCAATCCTCTGTACCTGCCGAGGATTTCTCTCTTCTCTGCTTCTGTATCAATGGTGTGTGTCTGGCTCATTCCATTTCAAAAGTCCGAACCCATGGCTGAAAATCAAAAAAGGATTATCAACGTCCGGATGATGAAAGCTCAGATAGAAAACGAAAAAGCCTTACAAATGGTTCTGATCAGGGGATAATCTGTCCGGCGCATTGTCCGAAACCCACGCGGACACCGTCCTTCTCGGCATGCCCTCGAAGAGTTACGGTATCGCCATCCTGAATAAATGTCCTGGTGCTTCCATCTGACATAGCTACTGGCTTTGTGCCTTTCCATGCTATTTCAAGCATACTGCCGAAACTTCCTTCCTGCGGACCGCTGATGGTGCCGCTGGCCATGAGGTCGCCACAGCGAATATTGCAACCGTTCACCGTATGATGTGCCAGTTGCTGGGCCATGTTCCAGTACATGAACTTATAGTTGCTTCTGGAAACCACTGTTTCATCAGCGTTCTGCGGACGAATACCCACTTCGAGGTTGATATCGTAATTCATTTTACCCTCGTACTTCAGATAAGGCAAAACCTCTGGAACCTGCACCGGTCCGGGAACGCGGAATGGCTCGAGAGCATCGAGGGTTACAACCCATGGCGAGATGGTGCTCGCAAAATTCTTGGCAAGAAATGGACCCAGTGGCACATATTCCCATTTCTGAATATCGCGCGCACTCCAGTCATTGAACAGCATCAGTCCGAATATGTGATCCTGAGCCTCAGCTGTTGAAATACTTTGTCCGAGTGGTTTCCCGTCGAATGTCACAAAAGCTACTTCCAGCTCAAAATCCAGCTGGCGGGTGGGTGAAAATTCCGGTTGTGGACCGTCGGTAGGATTGATCTGAC
>JBEAZL010000051.1:0-2600 GCA_041170085.1 Bacteroidota bacterium | reverse complement strand
ATGCCGGACGAGCCCTAAACGGCTTCAGTCTGCGCTTTTTTTTTTCACCCTCCCTGCGATTGAAGAGAAGGCTGCACAACTGCATCAGTGTGAGTTCTACGAGTAATCTGGGACTTCGGCTTGTCCTGTATTGATTGTCACATGAATTTACAATTTCAAGTGCCTCAAGCATAAAACGTACATCTGCAGACGAAGCCTGAGTCTTGTATTTCTCAGCTACGCTTTCCGTTACTTCCAGAAGTGAAATAGTCTGAGGATCTTTGCATACCATCAGGTTGCGCAGATGAGCTCCCAGACCCGATATAAAATGGTGGGCATCAAATCCGCGGTTCATTACTTCATCGAGCAGCATCAGAACACCGGGTATATCCTCGGCCAGCATGTGATCTACCACCCTGAAATAATACTCGTAATCGAGCACATTCAGGTTGCGGATTACTTCCTGGTATGTGAGGTTACGCCCGCAGAATGCGACCACCTGATCAAAGATGGAGAGTGCATCCCTCATAGCGCCATCGGCCTTCTGAGCAATCACATGTAAAGCTTCCTGTTCGGCCTCGATTCCCTCGCGGGTGGCAATTTCGCCCAGATGCTCGGCAATGTCACGAACCTTGATTCTGTTGAAATCAAAGATCTGGCAACGGCTGAGAATGGTAGGCAGAATCTTATGTTTCTCAGTGGTGGCAAGAATGAATATGGCATGCGCAGGTGGCTCTTCAAGCGTTTTCAGAAAAGCATTGAAAGCCGCCTGTGAAAGCATGTGAACCTCGTCGATGATGTACACCTTGTACTTGCCGGATTGAGGCGGGATGCGCACGGAATCAACAATAGAGCGGATATCATCCACCGAGTTATTACTCGCGGCATCGAGTTCGAATACGTTGAACGACAGGTCAACTCCTTCGCCATTTACAGCCTTGGCAAAAATTCTTGCACAGGTCGTCTTGCCCACTCCACGGGGACCAGTGAACAAATAGGCCTGAGCAATCTGCTGATTGGCAATGGCATTCTGGAGAGTTGTGGTAATGTGCTTCTGCCCTACAACCGTAGACCACGTATCCGGACGATACTTTCTCGCGCTTACGATGAACTGTTCTGCCATAGCACCACAAAGATGGTCCGCTCATAGCCACAGATACAGAGTTTTTTATTCACAATAGACCCACATGTTCCCTGCACATGAAACTATTTTCTTCGTCAGAAATGTCAGTCTTGGCTCAGTAAGTCAAAGATTACGTTATTTGCCGCTATGACTCTCAGATTGTACTCCAGATTATTGATACTCCTCGCCATGGTGCTTCCCGTTTATACCGGGGCACAGCTTACACTGGGAATTTATCCTGATCCGGGATCAGGACAGATCAAGGATGGCAAAGCCATGATAACGGTAGTGGGCGGCGAATCACCTTACACTTACAAATGGAGTCAGCAAAGTACGGCTCTGGACTCTCCTCTCTGCGTCGGCATGGACGAAGGCCGGGAATACTCTGTGCGGGTCACAGACGCTCTGGGAAACCATATCGATACGATAGTTGTGGTTCCGGCCAACTCAGGAACTGAAAAGATTAATAGCATCTTCATTCCGGCCGTAGAGGGCATCAATGCCGTAATCCTTTACGACCCCTTTTCGGCATCAGGATTATATGACAATCGCCTGCGCGACAGCTCGGGCAATGTGCTGCTGCATCCTAACGGAGACGAACAGACACAACCCGTTTTTCTTGTGGTTGTCTGGTTGATTCTCGGGGCGCTCTTCTTCACGATATACATGCGCTTTGTAAACCTCCGGCTATTCGGACATGCCATTCAGCTCGCCAGAGGCAGATATGATAATCCGGCTGACCGTGGAGAGGTCACTCATTTTCAGGCTCTGGCAACAGCGCTCAGCGGAACCATCGGACTTGGTAACATCGGTGGCGTAGCCACAGCCATCGCCCTCGGTGGTCCGGGAGCAACTTTCTGGATGATTGTCGCCGGTTTAATAGGAATGTCGAGCAAGTTTGTGGAATGTACTCTTGGCGTGAAATACCGGCATATCAATGCCGCCGGAGAAGTATCGGGCGGACCTATGTACTATTTGTCGGAAGGACTGAAGAAAAGAGGACTGGGTAAGCTGGGTAAAGTCCTTGCTTTCACCTTTGCTGTATTGTGTATTGGCGGTGCATTGGGCGGAGGAAATATGTACCAGAGCAATCAGGCCTACGATCAATTTAAAGCAGTATTGCACTCCGTCGATCCGGAAGCAGAACCATCAGGAATGCTATTCGGAATTGTTGCTGCCTTGCTCGTCGGGGTTGTCATCATTGGGGGTATACGCAAAATTGCCCGGGTCACTGACAAACTCGTTCCCTTTATGGTGGGCATTTATTTCATTTTCGCTATCATCATCATCTTTGACAATATTGCTTTCGTGGGACAGGCATTCACCCTGATTTTCGAAGGCGCTTTTTCTGCAGATGCTGCCCGGGGAGGATTCGTAGGGGTTATGATCTGGGGATTCCGAAGGGCTGCCTTCTCGAATGAAGCAGGCGTAGGTTCAGCGAGCATTGCGCACTCCGCATCCAAGACAGAAAGGCCAGTGAGCGAAGGGATTGTTGCTC